>NZ_JBDJAW010000052.1 GCF_039649665.1 Microbispora sp. ZYX-F-249
CGGGCAGCCGTCGATCCAGCAGGTGGCGTAGCGGGCGTAGATGGCCCGCCGCTGGGCGGGGGTGGCCAATCTGACCTTGCGGCCCATGTCGAGCACCTGCCCGTCGGCGTCCATGACCAGGCGCACGAGGGTGGAGGTGCGGGCCAGCCGGTGCACGGCGGAGATGGGCAGCACCTGCCCGGTCGCCAGCAGCAACCCCGGCGCCGTCCCCAGCAGCGTCCCCCACACCGTGCCCAGCAGTCCGCCGGCCGCTGCTCCCGGTGCCGACCCCGGCTCTGGTTCCGGTGGCGTCCCCGGCGTCCCCGGTGGTTCCGGCGCTGCGGATGAGCACCCCACCCCACCGCCGCACCCGCACCCGCGCGTGTCCTCGCCGTGCCACCGGTGCTGGCGGTCGTTCTCACGGGTGGGCTGCGCATGGCGGCAGTCCCCCGCAGGCCGAGGCCCGGCGTGGGCGTGAGCGGCACAGGCGTCCCCGCAAGGATCAGGCGATCGCCACTCGCCCCACCGCGACTGCCACGACTGTGGTTCCGGCCGCTTCTGCGAATTCTGCTGTGGCGCGCTTTGCTGTGGCTGCTGCTGTGACTCGCTCCGCTGCCTGCTCTTCGCCTGCGCGTATCCGGTCGCGTCACCGCCGGACCGCACGTCACGTGGTCCGGCTGCCCGGTCGGCGCTGTTGACGGTGCTCTCGACGGCGGCCCCAGCGGCTACATCGGCATCGGCACCCACCGCACACGCGGTCTCCTCGGCGTCACCTGTCTCGGCGGGGGAGGCGGGGTTGGTGCTGCCGACGTCAGCCGAGCCGCTCTTCCCGGTGGGGGCGCTGGTGTCCTCGGGGACGCTGCTGTCCCGAGCATCCTCGGCGTGACGGGCGCCCCGGCTCTCCCCGGCGTCCTGAGTGTTCCGGGCGCCTTCGGTGTGCCCGGTGCCCCGGCTGTCCCCGGCGTCCCGGGTGCTTTCGGTGCGCTCGGTGCCCTGGTCGTCCGGGGTGTCTCCGGGGGCCTCGGGGTGCTCGGGAGTCACTGGCCGGTCGGCGCTCTTGGGATGGTCGCCGGTCTTTGAGGCCTCGGGACTGTCGGCGGCAGGGCCGGGGGTCGGGTCGGTGGGGAGGGATTCGGCGTTGACCAGGACGAGGAGCTCGGCGGCGATCTTCTCCTCCAGCAACGCCATGAACGCATCCGCCTGACGCACCCGCAGCGGCCGGTCATCACCCTCCGCTTTGGGTTTGGCATAGGCGTCCAGCAGCGCCTGCAACCGGGCGGCCGCCTCACGCGGGAGATAGAACTCCCCTTCCAGCCCGCCGCCCTTGCCCGGGCGGACCCGCAGGAACCGCCGCCCGTAATCGGCCCGCTCATCGCGGTCCGCACCATCGGGATCCAGCACGGCCCGCAGATAACGGCCCGCCTTGGCCACCTCCGCCGCACCCGCCCTGGCCGCCAGCTCCAAAAGGATCGGCTCGGCCAGCGCGGCCTGCTCATCCGACAGCCCGGAGACGGCCACGCAGATGGCTTCTGCCACCCCCGCCGCCAACTCGCCGGCGGCGAACTTCTCCCGCACGAGGGGCAGGCGGGCCAGCTCCACCGCCAACGTCAGCAGCCGGCCCGCACCGGCGACGGTCATCCCGCCCGAGGTGCGCAGCCAGCTACGGGTGGAGGCATGACCGTGCCGCCTGGCCTGCCCCGCCCGATGCACCCGCCCCACCAGATCGGCAAGAGCAGACGTGATCCGATCCCGGGCGAACAACAGGTCCTCGGCCTCGGCCAGGCAGATATCCGCATCGTCGGGAACCGGCGCCAGCGCCAACGCCTGCGCCGACTCCCGCACCGAGGCCACCAGCACCCACGACGACCGGCCCCGAGCGGCACCGGTCGCGGCATTCGGGGCGCCGGCACCGGTGGCTCTGAAATCGTTATGCGTATTGTCCGTGAATGAGGCTTTATCGCTCGCGCTCAAGAAATAGTCGGGGCGGCAGTCATCCCGGGCGAGTGACCCGTCGGACGACCACAATGGCGAACCGGCTGTCAGCCGATCCCACCAGTCGTCATCGGGGCCGTTCGAACGGTCGTGGTGATCAGGGCCGAATTTCGACATGTCCACCGCACCCCCCGCTCGCCGATTCGAAAACTTGTATGAATCGTGTCATGCCCTGGAAGCGGGAGGCAAGCTCGCCGGACGATTTCCTGGGGTCACAGGAATGGAGGGAAATCGCCGATGCGGATATGACTACTCATATCTCGCTGAGTCCTGCTATGGGGCTGGTCCCGTAACCCGCATGTTGGATCGATTGCCGGGGGGTGAAATGCGAAAATCAGGCGCCCTGCATTACCCGCATGCGCCGGATCTCGGCGGTCTGCTCGGCGATCACGTCGGTGGCCCACTGTTCGATGGTGGGGTGCGAAGCGCCGGTGAGCGCCCGCGTCGCCATCGTGATCGCGCCCTCGTGATGAGCGATCATCAGCTGGAGGAAGAGGCTGTCGAACCCGGTGCCGGACGCCGCCCTGAGCGCCTCCATCTGCTCCGGGGCGGCCATGCCCGGCATGTCCTCATGGCTCGCGTGATGATCGGGCCGGGGGAGACCCTCCCGGTCCAGCCAGGAGGTCATGACCCGGATCTCCGGTCCCTGTACGTCGTGGATGCGGGCCGCGAGCGCCTTCAGCTTGGCGGACGAGGCCCGCGCGGGCGCCAGGTCCGTCATGTCCAGCGCCTGCCTGTGGTGGACGATCATGTCCTGGACGTACCGGACGTCGGCCGCGTTGATCGAGGGAGTGGGGATCGCGGTGGCCGCCTCGGCGGGGCTGAGGGTTCTGGCCTCCTCTCCGGGCCTGCCGGGTGCGATCACGGGGGCGGTCGACACCGGACCACTCGCATGTACGTCCTGGGAGCAGCCGCTCAGGAGTGAGGCGGCACCGGTCACAAGGGTCAGTGCCACCAGCACCCTGCTCACTCGTGCGACCCGCACGCAGCCTCCTCGTCACGGAGCGTGTGGAGATGATCACGACGCTAACCCGGTACGAGCATCAGGTCAAAGGGCGACATATGGCAGTTTTATTGACAGTTTGACAGCTGGCGAAAAGGAGCTGTCAAGGGTGACGATGCGATCATTTATCGCCCTCTTATATGAGGAGGACAGCGAGGTGTTCACCTTACGCCGCAGCGGCCGGGCGCTGGCCGTGGCGGGAGCGGCGGTCGTCCTGGCCCTGTCCGGCGGTCCCGCACAGGCCGCCGACGTCCTGGCCCCCGACGAGATCGCGATGAGCGCCAACGTCACGCACGTCGCGAACGTGCCGACCCCGGCCGCGCTGGCCGGCACCATCAACACCGACATGGCCTTCCAGGGCGACTACGCCTACGTCGGCAACTACGGCGGGTTCACGATCTTCGACATCAGGAACCCGAGACAGCCGGCGGTGGTGAGCTCGGTGGTCTGCCCCGGCTCCCAGATGGACATGTCCGTGTACGGCGATCTGCTCTTCGGGTCCGTCGACTCCTCCCGCAACAACGACTCGTGCTCCAGCACGGGCCAGGCGGCGTCGGTCAAGGAGTCGTGGGAGGGCGTCCGCATCTTCGACGTCAGCGACAAGTCGAACCCGAAGTACATCAAGTCGGTGGAGACGAACTGCGGCTCCCACACGCACACCCTCGTGCCGGACAGGAGGGGCAAGAACGTCTACATCTACGTCTCCTCCTACAGCCCGTCGGAGGACTTCCCCGACTGCCGGCCGCCGCACGACCTGATCTCCATCATCAAGGTTCCGCTCAAGAACCCCACCGCCGCCTCGGTCGTGGCGACGCCGGTGCTGTTCCCGGACGGCGGCAACCCGGGTGACGGGCAGTCCTACCCCTATGGCACATTCGCGACGACCGGGTGCCACGACATCACCGCCTACCCGGAGAAGGGCATCGCGGCCGGGGCCTGCATGGGTGACGGCATCCTGATGGACATCCGCGACCCCGAGCACCCCAAGGTCCTCGACGTCGTCCGCGACGACGAGAACTTCGCCTTCTGGCACTCGGTGACGTTCAACAACGAGGGCACCAAGGTGGTCTTCACCGACGAGCTCGGCGGCGGCGGCGCGGCCACCTGCAACGAGGCGATCGGCCCGAACCGCGGCGCCGACGCCGTCTACGACATCACCCGCGGCAACAAGCTGGTCTTCAAGAGCTACTTCAAAATCGGCCGCTACCAGGACGACACCGAGAACTGCGTCGCACACAACGGCTCGCTGATTCCGGTGAAGGGCCGCGACATCATGGTGCAGGCGTGGTACCAGGGCGGCGTCTCGATCTGGGACTTCACCGATTCGGCGCACCCGCAGGAGATCGGCTTCTTCGAGCGCGGCCCGTGGTCGCAGCCCTTGAGCGGCGGCTTCTGGTCGGCCTACTACTACAACGGCTACATCTACGGCAGCGACTTCAACAAGGGATTCGACGTCCTGCGGATCAACGACCCGCGTACGAACCAGGCCAACAGCGTGAAGATGGACATCCTCAACGTGCAGAGCCAGGGCTCGTACCGCGAGCACGGCAGGCGCTAGCCACACAGACGGAGACACGAGAAACACGACAGAGACGGAGGCGGGCATCTCCGGTGCGGCCTCTCCCTCAACGCACCGGCGATGCCCGCCTCAACCCCACTGCAGGTATGCCCCATGACCTGCAATGACCACAGGTGCCCCGCAAATCGGGCTCTACACCTAAATAGGTGGAACAAATCCTCCCGATGTCGGCGGAGCCTCTCCGCGCGGCGGCCCCGGCTCCCGCGGCGGGGGCGGCGGCGCGTGGTAGGCGGAGCCCGGAACCACGTGCCCCTGGACGCCGTGCCCCTGAACCCCGTGCCCCTGAACCCCATACCCCTGCGGGCCGTACGGCGGGGAAGCGGAACGGGCCCGGGCGAGCCGGATCTCCTCGCGGCGCCTGCGCTCGGCCAGTACGGCGGCCAGGTAGGCGTACGGCGGGACGCCCGGCGGGGGCGGCGGCGCCACCTGGGCGCTGACCTGCCCGGCCACGCGCAGGCCCATGTCCTCCCGCATGCCGGGGCTGAGCTGGTGCCATCGGGAGAGGTACTGCCGCGCGGTGTTGGCCAGGTCGTCGGACAGCCCGGACAGCTCCAGCGTGGCGGCCCACGACGCGAGCGCCGGGGGCATCTCCGGCGGCGGGGCCTGGCGCGGCGTCCGCTCCCCGATGACGGTCGTGCCGGCGAACAGGTCCCCGAGGCGCTTGCCGCGCTGGTTGACGAGCGAGGTGATGAGCGCGGGGGCGCCGGAGAACGTCCAGAACTCCAGGAACCCGGCGAGCCCGCGGAACAACGCCTGCCGGAAGCGCTCCGGCCCGCCGTCGTCGCTCACCACGCGCAGACCGAGGGCGAGCTTGCCCAGCGAGCGGCCCCTGCTGATCGTCTCGAACGCGACCGGGTAGCCCACGGTGACCAGCACGATGAACAGGATGAGCAGACCGGTGGACAGCGACTCGTCGGTCACCAGGGACGCCTGCGTGACCAGCACGAACGCCGTGATGATCGCCGCCCACTGGACGGCCCAGTCGATGAGGAAGGCCAGCGCGCGGCTGGAGAGCTGGGCGATGCGAACCTCGACGACGACGGCCTCGCCGGTCACGACTTCGGACACACTGCGCACCCTACTGGGTTCGATTGCCGCGTCTCGCGGCTGCCGCCGATAGGGTCCGATCCGTGGACATCGATGCGTTCGTCGCCGCGAGCAAGCCGTCCTGGGACCGGTTGGACGACCTCGTACGGCGGCAGCGCACGCTGCGCGGCGCGGAGGTCGACGAGCTGGTCGAGCTCTACCAGAGGGCGGCGACGCACCTGTCCATCGTGCGGTCGGGGCCGGCCGACGCCCTCCTCGTCGGCCGCCTGTCGTCGCTGGTGGCGAGGGCGCGCTCGGCGGTCACCGGCGCCCACAGCCCGGCCTGGCGGGAGGTCGCCCGGTTCTTCACGGTGTCGTTCCCCGTGGTGGCCTACCGGGCACGCCGGTGGTGGATCGGCGCCACCGTCGCCTCGCTCGCGGTCGCGTACGTGGTGGGCGTCTGGGTGGCGGGCGATCCCGCCGTGCAGAACCTCATCGGCACGCCCGAGGAGATCCGCCAGCTCGTCGAGCACGACTTCGCCGACTACTACTCGGAGAACCCGGCGGCGTCGTTCGCCGGTCACGTGTGGCTGAACAACGCCTGGCTGTCCATGCAGGTCGTGGTCTCGGCGATCCTGCTCGGCCTGCCCATTCCCTGGATCCTGTGGCAGAACGCCGCCAACGTGGGGCTCCTCGGCGGACTGATGCACGCGCACGACAAGGCGGACGTGTTCTGGGGGCTGATCCTGCCGCACGGCATGCTGGAGCTGACCGCGGTCTTCCTGGCGGCGGGCGCCGGGATGCGGCTGGGCTGGACCGTCATCGATCCCGGCCCGAGGCGTCGCGCGGAGGTGCTGGCCGAGCAGGGCAGGGCCGTGATGAGCGTCGCGCTGGGTCTGGTCGTGGTGCTGCTCGTGTCCGGGCTCATCGAGGCGGGGGTCACCCCGTCGGGCCTGCCGACCTGGGCGCGCATCTCGATCGGCGCGCTCGCGGAGGCGCTCTTCCTGGCGTACGTGATCGTCTTCGGCCGCCGGGCGGAGCGCAGGAACGAGACGGGGGACATCGAGCACGCCCCCGACCTCGCTCCGACCGCCTGAACTCCGGCCGCCTGAGCTCCGGCCGCCTGCACCCGCGGAGAACTCAGAGCCGGCCGGCGGCCTTCAAGGCGAGATACGCGTCGGCCAGCGCGGGGGCGACGTCCTCCGGCAGGGCGTCCACGACCTCCACACCGTGACGGCGCAGCACGGCGGTGATCTCGCGCCGCTCGCCGCGCAGCCGCTCGGCCGCGGCGGCGTCGTAGACCGCCTCGGCGGTGCCCCGCCCGCCCGCCATGTCCGCCACCCGCGGGTCGGCGACGGAGGCCACCAGGACCATGTGCCGGGACGACAGGCTGGGCAGCACGGGCAGCAGGCCCTCCTGCATGGCCGCCGCGTTCAGATCGGTCAGCAGCACCACCAGGCAGCGCCGCCTCGCCCTGGACAGCACGGCCGCCACCATCCCGGCCGCGTCGGCCTCGACGAGCTCCGCCTCGATCGGCGCCATCACGTTCACCAGCGACGACAGCACCTCGGTTCGCGACACGCCGGACACCTGTGCCCGTACGGCCCGGTCGTAGGCGAGGAAGTCGACGCGGTCGCCGGCCCGGGCGGCGAGGGCGGCCAGCAGCAGCGCGGCGTCCATCGACCAGTCCAGCCGGGGCCATCCGGAAGGGCCGGAGCCGGGCACCGGCGCCACCCCGACCCGGCCCGCCGAGGTGCGGCCCGTGTCGAGCACGATCAGCACGCGGCGGTCGCGTTCGGGCCGCCAGGTCCGCACGACGACGTCGCTGCGCCGGGCGCTCGCCCGCCAGTCGATCGAGCGGACGTCGTCGCCGACCACGTACTCGCGCAGCGAGTCGAACTCGGTGCCCTGGCCGCGCACCAGCGCGGGATGCCGCCCGTCGAGCTCGCGCAGCCGGGCCAGCCGCGCGGGCAGATGCCTGCGGCTGAGGAACGGCGGCAGCACCCGGACCGTCCACGGCACGTGGAACGTGCGCTGGCGCGCCGCCAGGCCGAGGGGCCCGACCGAGCGGACCGTCACGGCGACGGCCTCCCGGTCGCCCCTGCGGGTGGGCGTCAGCGTCGTGACCAGGCGCCGCCGCTCGCGGGGCGGCACGTCGAGCGCCGCCCGGCGCGCAGCGGCCCCGGCCGAGGGCTGCCAGGCGTCGCGCAGGACGCCCCGGACCCGCCGCCGGCCGGGGTTGTCCACGATCAGGCCGATCGCCGCCGACTGCCCGAGCCGCACCCGCCGATCGCCGTCGCGTGCGAACCGCAGCCCGCGCACGGCCCCCGCGAGCAGCAGGTCGGCCGCCACGAGCACGGCGAGCACGAGCAGCGCGGCCAGCACGACCAGGCCGGGCTCGGGAGCGAGGAGCACGACGATCGCGGCGAGGGCGGCGAGCAGTCCCACGCGTCCGGTCAGCGCCACGCGGCCCTCACCGGGGAACGGGGACGGTGGCCAGGATGCCTTCCAGGATGCCGTCGGGGGTGGCGCCCTCCAGTTCGGCCTCCGGGCGCAGCCCCACCCGGTGCCGCAGGGCGGGCCGCGCCAGGGCCTTCACGTCGTCCGGCGTCACGTACGACCGGCCCGACAGCCAGGCCCACGCGCGGGCGGCGGCCAGCAGCGCGGTGGCCCCCCGGGGGGAGACGCCGAGCTGCAGCGAGGGCGACTGCCGGGTGGCCCGGGCGACGTCCACGATGTAGCCGAGCACCTCGGCTCCCACGTGGACCTGGGCGACCGCCCGGCGTCCCGCCTCGAGGTCGGCCGCGGACGCCACGGGCTTGATCTCCGACAGGTCGCGCGGGTCGAAGCCGAGCGCGTGCCGCTCCAGCACGGCGATCTCCTGCTCGCGCGGCGGCAGCGGCACGGTCAGCTTGAGCTGGAACCGGTCGAGCTGCGCCTCGGGAAGCTGGTAGGTGCCCTCGTACTCGACGGGGTTCTGCGTCGCCACGACGATGAACGGGTCGGGCAGCGCGCGGGCCTCGCCCTCGACGCTGACCTGCCGTTCCTCCATGGCCTCGAGCAGGGCGGCCTGGGTCTTCGGCGGGGTGCGGTTGACCTCGTCGGCGAGCAGCAGGTTGGTGAAGACCGGCCCCTCGCGGAACTCGAACTCCGCCGTCCGCGCGTCGTAGACCAGCGAACCCGTGACGTCGCCCGGCATGAGGTCGGGGGTGAACTGCACCCGCTTGAAGTCCAGCGCGAGCGTGGCCGACAGCGTGCGTACGAGCAGGGTCTTGGCCACGCCGGGCACGCCCTCCAGCAGCACGTGACCCCGGCACAGCAGCGCGATGACCAGGCCGGTGACGATCGGGTCCTGGCCCACGACCGCCTTGGCCACCTCCGCACGCAGCGCCGCGAGCGCGTCGCGCGCGGCGTCCGATTCAGGAATGGTCAAGAGTCTCGTACCTGCCTTTCGAGTGTGTCCAGGTGGGCGGCGAGGGCCACCAGCGCGGTGTCGTCCCCGGGCGGCGGGCCGCACAGCAGCGTCAGCACCGGCTCCGGGTCCCGGCCGGTACGGGCGGCCGCCGCGACGGCGACCTCCTCCGGGGTGGCGGTGCGGGGCAGTCCGAGGCGGGGGGCGAGCCGGTCGGCCGCGGCGGCCCGCAGCGCGAGGGCGGCCCGGTCCCTCGCCCGGCGGGACCGGTAGAGGCGCCCGCGGCCCTCCACGGTCTCCGCCGCCCGCACGACCACGGGCAGGCGCTCGGCCACGACGGGCCCGAGCCTGCGTCCCCGCCACAGGGCGGCCACGGCCACCGCGACGGCGAGCTGGACGACGGCCCACTTCACGCCGGCGGGGATGAGGTCGCCGAGCGATCGGGCCTCCTCGTCCGTCCCGCCGCCGGTCTCCGCGGAGTCGTCCGGCGCGGCGAGCCAGACGAGCTTCGCCCGCGCTCCCGCCAGGTTCAGCGCGAGCGCCGCGTTGCCGTCCTCCGCGAGACGCAGGTTGGTCAGGAACGACGCGTCGCCGAGCACGGTCACCGTGTCCCCGTCCTCGGTGTAACGGACCAGGGTGTGCCCGTCGCCCTCCGGGTAGCAGCCGGTGGCCCCCGGCGGCCCGGTGAGGGACACGCCGCCGGTGTAGGCGTGGCCGGCCCGCACCGCCTCCGGCAGCGCGCACTCCGGAGCCCGGGATCGGGTGCGCGCCGCGCCCTGCCTGCGGACGCCGGGGGCGAGCACGTCGAGGTACGGCACGGAGCCGACGACGAGCCGGTCGCCGAAAGCCACGGCGATGCGGCCCGCGGCGTCGCGGCTCAGTAAGCTCGCCTCGCTGACCAGCAGCAGGGTATGCGGCCCGGCGGCGGCCACGGCCGCGGCGGGGGTCTCCACGCGGGCCACCTGCACCCCGTGCGCCTGCAGCAGCCGGGCGAGGGCGGCGCCGCCCTGCAGCGAGGTGTCTTCGGGATCGAGGGCACGGCCGCCGGACGGTCCCCCCGACAGCAGTATGGGCAGCGCCGCCGCGAGCAGCACGAGCGCCGCCAGCAGCGTGACCCAGGCCGTCCGCCGCGCGCGCCCCGGCGTCGTGGTGGTCGTCATGCGGCCGCGCCCGTGCGGGCCGACCGCAGGCGTTCGTCCAGCGCGGTGAGCGTCAGGTAGCCCTCCCGGGTGCCGCCCGCCCCGCCGTAGGTCACGTCGTCGAACAGGCGTGCCGCCGCGCGCAGGCCGGCCGCGTGGGGCGGCAGCGCCTGCCCGGCGACCTCGGCCAGCTCGTCGGCGGTCCGGCCCGGCATCGGGCTGACGACGGCGCGTTCCTCCAGCTCGCGGGCGATGGCGCGCAGCCGCTCCTGGATGGCCCCGGCCCACCCGCCTTCGGCCGCCAGGCGTTCGGCCTCGGCGCGATGCTCGGCGGCCGTCCGCTCGCGCTGTCCGAACACCGCTCCGCTCTCCGTACGCCGGCTGCCGGAGAAGCGGCGCAGGGCCCACAGGAGCAGCACGGCCAGGACGGCGAGGAGGACGACGAGGAGGACGAGTGACATCACGCCGCCCTCGCCCGTGCCGCCGCCGCTCAGCAGGTCGCCGAGGAACTGCGAGATCTCCCGCTGCAACCGGTCGAACAGCGGCTCGTGCTGGTAGCCCGCCCCTGACAACTCGCGCGCCGCCTCCCGCGCGGCCTCGTCGCGGCCGGCGTCGACGGGCGAGGCGAGCAGTGCGGCGGCCCGCACGGCCGTCACGCCTGCGGGCCGTACGGCCCGTACGGCGGAGCCCCGTGGTAGGGCGCGGAGCCCGGCTCGGCGCCGTAACCCGGGTGCCACAGGTCGTCGATCCCCGCGTGGACCCAGCCCTGCGACTGGTTGCGCGCCGCCGCCGTCTGCAGCACGAGGTCGAACGCCTCGGCCCGCATCCGCCGGTCGGCGTACAGCAGTCCGGCCACGCCCGCCGAGAAGGGAAAAGTGATCATGGAGGCGAGGGCCTGGCCGACCGTCAGGAGGATCGCCGCGATGACGGTCGCGGCCGCCGTGCCGCCGCTCAGTATCCCGACGAGCATGCCGCCGACCGTGAACGGCACCGCCAGCACGCTGCTGATGACGGCCGCGAGCAGGGAGGTGAGCAGCAGGATGCCGAGCACCCGCCAGCTGTCGCCCTTCACCAGCCGCCACGAGCGGCTCATGGCGTCGGTGACCCCGCGGCCCTCCAGCACGACCGCGGGGGCCGCCAGCGACAGGCGCGTGTAGAAGAACAGCAGGTACGGGATGTAGGCCAGGAAGAACAGCAGGCCGACGAGGACCCCGACCCCGGCGGTGGTGTTCACCGTGCCGTCGAACGCGCCGGCCGCGGCCAGGCTCACGAACACCGCGACGAGCGCGAGCAGCGGCAGCAGGAGGATGAGCCCCTGCAGCAGCACCAGCCCGAACAGCGCGGGCACGCGCGACCGCGCGAGCCGCCACGCCTCGCCCACCGTGATGCGCCCGCCGAACACCGCGCGGCCGAGCACCCGGGTGAGGACGCCGGTGAGGACCGTCGTGCCCACGAACGTCATGACGTAGCCGATGATCCCGCCGACGAGCTGCGAGACCCCTCCGGCGAGCGGCCCGCTCACCGCGTCGGCGGCGTACGGGTCGTTCATCAGATCGCCGACCGAACCGAAGGAGAAGGCCTCTCCGATCGCGGTCGGGATCGCGGTGATCGCCGCCACGATCGCCGACAGACCGAGCGTGGCCTTGGGGTTCGAGCGGATCAGCTTGATCGTGCCGTCGAGGATGTCGCCGAGCGCCAGCGGCCGCAGCGGGATGATGCCCGGCCGCGGCGCGTCCTGCGGCCGGTGTCCGTACGGCCCGCCCGGAGCAGGCGCATAGGGAGCGGGCGCATGGGGAGCGGGCGGATACGCGTCCTGCGGCGGAACGGGGGGCGGAGGACCGGCGGGAGTATCCGACGCGCCGGGGGAGGCCCAGGACCCGGCGGCCCCGCCGTACGGGGGAGGCTGCTCGGCCGCCCAGCCGGAGGGCACGTCGGGGGTGGAGCCGGGGCCGTCTGTCATGTCCCAATCCTGGCATGATGTACGGGCCTGCCGCGCGATCGTAGGCGAGGCTCCCAGGGGGATGGCCGAAACGGGGGATGCGGGAGCACACTTGGAACGTGACCGCACCACGGGATTCCCGCCGGTGTGACCGCATCTGGTCAGATAATCGCGCGCTACGTCTGCTGCGCCTAAACTCCATCCTCTGTCATGGTCGTGTAACACCCAAGTGGCGGCCACCGGTAGCCTGCGGGGGAACCTGTGACAAACGCCCAAATCTCCCATACGCGTACGAATGAGGGGCCATGAAAGGACGCGTGCTGGTCGTCGACGACGACGCCGCTCTCGCCGAGATGCTCGGCATCGTCTTGCGCGGGGAGGGTTTTGAGCCGTCGTTCGTGTCCGATGGCGACAAGGCGCTCGACGCCTTCAGGGACACCCGGCCGGACCTCGTCCTGCTCGACCTGATGCTTCCCGGCGCCGACGGCATCGACGTCTGCCGCCGCATCCGCGCGGAGTCCGGTGTCCCGATCGTGATGCTCACGGCCAAGAGCGACACCATCGACGTCGTGCTCGGCCTGGAGTCCGGCGCGGACGACTACATCGTCAAGCCGTTCAAGCCCAAGGAGCTCGTCGCCCGCGTGCGGGCCCGCCTGCGCCGCACCGACGAGCCGACCCCCGAGATCCTGCAGATCGGCGACATCACCATCGACGTGGCCGGCCACTCGGTCAAGCGCGGCGAGGAGACCATCAACCTCACGCCGCTCGAGTTCGACCTGCTGGTCGCGCTGGCCCGCAAGCCCCGCCAGGTCTTCACCCGCGAGGTGCTGCTGGAGCAGGTCTGGGGCTACCGGCACGCCGCCGACACCCGCCTGGTGAACGTGCACGTCCAGCGCCTGCGCGCGAAGATCGAGAAGGACCCCGAGCACCCCGAGATCGTGGTCACGGTCCGGGGCGTGGGTTACAAGGCCGGACCGGCCTGAGCCGGTCGTCACCGTCATGCCGGTCCCCGCGAGGAAACCCCGTCGCAGGACCCCGGGCCAGATCGCCCGTGGGGTCCGCAGACGCACGCGCCGCCTCGCGGGCCGGCTGCGGCGCGCCTGGCGGCGCTCGCTCCAGCTTCGCGTGGTCACCAGCACGCTCGTGCTGTCGATGGCCGTCGTGGCCGTCCTCGGCGTCTTCCTGTACCAGTCGATCAGCGCCTCGGTGCTGACCTCCAGCGAGGTGGCCGCGGTCGAGGAGTCCCGGGCGAACGTCGCGACCGCGAGCGGCTACCTCACCCAACCGGCGGACGTGACCGACAACGCCCAGGACACCACGGCCCAGGGGCAGACGGTCAACCCGGTCGACGCGGCGGCCAAGGCCCTGACCGACCGCTCCGGCGGCCGCTACGACGTCGTCGTCTTCAACGAGGGCTCGGTCGGCGAGGGCCGGGCGTCCGGCCAGGTCGACTGGTCGAGCATCCCGGCCTCCCTGCGGGAGAAGGTGCAGGGCAGCGAGGAGCAGTCGCTCTGGAAGGCGTTCACGACGATCCGCTACATCGGCGCCAAGCAGCCCGAGAGCGGCATGGTGGTCGGCGCCCGTGTGAACGGCACCTACGAGATCTACCACGTCTTCCCGCTCGGCGACGAGGAGAAGACGCTGCTCACGGTGCAGCAGATGGTCTTCGGCGCGGGAGCCGCGCTCGTGCTGCTGCTCGCCGGCGTCGCCTCCCTGGTCACCCGGCAGGTGGTCACGCCCGTACGGCTCGCGCGGCAGGCCGCGGAGCGGCTCGCCGCCGGCCGCCTGGAGGAGCGGCTCAAGGTGCGCGGGGAGGACGACCTCGCCCGGCTGGCGACCTCGTTCAACGAGATGGCGTCCAACCTCGCTCTGAAGATCCACCAGCTGGAGGAGCTCTCGCAGGTGCAGCGGCAGTTCGTCTCCGACGTCTCCCACGAGCTGCGCACGCCGCTGACGACCGTCCGGATGGCCGCCGACCTGCTGTACGAGGGCCGCGACGACTTCGATCCCGCCTCCGCCCGGGCCGCCGAACTGATGCAGAACCAGCTCGAACGCTTCGAGTCGATGCTCGCCGACCTGCTGGAGATCAGCCGGTACGACGCGGGCGCGGCCACCCTCGACCTGGATCCCGTCGACATGCGCGACGTGGTCCTGCGCGCGGTGGGCGACTCGGAGACGCTCGCCGAGCGGCAGGCCACCCGGTTCGAGCTGCGCCTGCCCAACGAGCCCTGCATGGCCGAGGTGGACGGCCGCAGGGTCGAGCGCATCCTGCGCAACCTGCTGTTCAACGCCATCGAGCACGGCGAGGGCAAGGACATCGTCGTCACGCTCGGCGCCGACCGCGACGCCGTGGCCGTGGCCGTACGCGACCACGGGGTCGGCCTGAAGCCGGGTGAGGAGACGATGGTGTTCGACCGCTTCTGGCGGGCCGACCCCTCCCGCGCCCGGACCATCGGCGGCACCGGGCTCGGCCTGGCGATCTCGCGGGAGGACGCCATGCTGCACGGCGGCTGGCTCCAGGCGTGGGGCGCTCCGGGGGAGGGCAGCCAGTTCCGCCTGTCGCTGCCGCGCGTGGCGGGCGCCCCGCTGCGCGGGTCGCCGCTCCCGCTCGTGCCGCCGGAGGTCGAGATGCGGCGCACCTGGCGCGGCCACGCCACGCCGGTCCTGACCGCGGCGGCCGGCACCGTGCCCGAGACACTGCCGCGCGTGCCGGAGGCGGCGCCCCGCGCGCGGGAGATCGCGGAGGCGGGGGCGTTCGATGCGGAGTGAGAGGATCGGCGCCCGGCGACTCACCGCTGTCGCCGGTGCGGCGCTCGTCCTGGTCACCGGCGGGGCGGGGTGCGCCACCGTGCCGACGAGCGGCAGCCCCCGCCCGGCCCAGGAGGACCACGGCAAGGACACGCTCAGCCAGCCGTACGTGCGGCTCATCGCCACGCGGCCGAAGAAGGGCGCGCTGCCCGAGGACATCGTCAAGGGCTTCCAGGCGGCCATGGCGGCCTTCGACGACCGGAACCTGAGCGTCGCCAGGGAGTACCTCACCCCGGGCGCGGCCAAGGTCTGGAACCCGTGGCGGCAGACCCGGATCTACGAGGGCAAGATCGAGTCGGACCGCGCGCAGAACCTCCAGGAGGTGAGCCGGACGACGGTGACGCTGAAGGGCACGGCGGTCGCCACGATCGACGAGGAGGGCAGGTCCACCCCGGCCGCCGGCAACTTCGTCGAGCCGTTCACGCTGGTCAAGCAGAACGGCGAGTGGCGGATCGACGTGCCGCCCGACGCCCGCCTGCTGTCGTACGACGACCTGTGGCGCGCGTACCGGAAGGTGGACCTGTACTACCCGCCGGCCACCGGTGAGGTCGGCCTCGTGGCCGACCGCGTGTGGGCGCCCGTCGAACCCAGCCGGGGGGTGCCGGAGACGCTGGTCCGCCGCCTGCTCGCCGGGCCGACCTCGTCCGTCAGGAACGCGGTCAGCAGCGCGTTCCCGCCGGGAACGCAGCTCAACCGCATCACGGTCGAGGGCGACACGGTCGTGATCGACTTCTCCGCGGAGCTGGATTCGGTGCCCGCCGACCGTCTCGACGCGCTGAAGGCCCAGCTCGTCTGGACGCTCGGCGAGCTGGTGACCGGCCGGACCGTCGAGATCCGCGCGAACGGCGGCTCCGGGCTGCGCTTCCGGCCCGCCGACTACGCCCGCTACGACCCGAGCGTGCTGACCGGCTCGGTGCAGGCGTACTACATGCAGGGCGGCAGGCTGCTGCAGTTCAAGGAGAAGGGCGACGGCACGCCGGTGCCCGGCGCGGCCGGCGAGCAGGCCGGGAAGTTCTCCCAGCCGGCCGTCTCCGACCCCGGCGACTTCCCGCCCCTCGTGGCCGCATTGGTCAACGGCGACGGCGTCTACGCCGCCCCGATGACGCCGGGGAGCCAGTGGCAGCGGTGGATCGCGGGCGGGGACATGAGCCCTCCCTCATGGGACCGGTACGGGGCCGTCTGGTCGGCCGAGAGGGTCAACCCGCACGAGAGCCGGGTCTGGGTGGCCGAGAACGGCCGGGCCCGCCGGGTGGACGTCAACGAGGAGCTGTCGTACGGGCGCATCGTCAAGCTGCGGGTCTCCCGGGACGGCGCCCGCGTCGCCGCGATCCTCGACGACGGCCTCGGCACCTCCGTGAAGATCGGCACGATCGTCCGCAACGGCCAGCAGACCCGGATCGAGTCCGTACGCACGCTCATCGAGCCGCGCGACGCGCAGAAGATCAAGGACATCGCGTGGCAGGACGCCGCCGACCTGCTCGTGCTGTCCGAGGGCAGGAGCGGCCAGGAACTGGTCACGTGGTCGGTGATGGAGGGCGTCGTGCCGGGCGACGGGCCCATCAAGCTCGACTCGAAGGTCAAGTCGGTGGCCGCCGCCCCCGACCACATCCTCGCGGCGGCCGACGACGGCCAGGTGCTCACCTACAGCATGGACAAGCACGCCTGGACCCCGCGCGCCTACAACGGCGCCACCAACCCCGTCTACCCCCTCGGCTGAGCCGCCCGGAGCGGTTTGTCGGTGGCGGGCGGCATGCTGGGGACGTGCCGGCGGCCCTGCTCGACCTGATCCTCCCGCCCCGCTGCGCCGGATGCGGCGCGCCGGGCGCGGTGGCCTGCCCGTCCTGCACGACCGGGTTGCTGCGGGAGCCGGCTCCCCGGCCGCCGGATCCGCCGCCCGCGGGCCTGCCCGACTGCTGGTCGGCCACCGCCTACGACGGAGCGGCCCGCCGGATGATCCTGGCGCACAAGGAACGCGGCCGTACGGCCCTGGTGCCGGCCCTGGCCGCCTCCGTGAGCGCCTGTGTGGCCGCGTGGGCGGCGGGCGGGGAAGCGGAGCGCGAGCTGTGGCTGGTGCCGGTTCCGAGCGCCAGGGCCGCCTCCCGCCGCCGCGGGCACGATCCCGTGCGGAGCCTCGCCACGGCGGCGGCCCGTGAGCTGTGCCGGCGGGGCCGCCCCGCCGTGCTCGCGCCCCTGCTCCGCCAGGGCCGGCGCGTGGCCGACCAGGCCGGGCTGGGTTCGGCGGAGCGGGCCGTCAACCTGTCGGGCGCCTTCGAGGTCGTGCCGGGCGCGGCGGCGCGGCTCCTGCCCTCCGGCCGCCGTCCGGGAGCCGTCGCCGTGGTCCTGGTGGACGACGTCGTGACGACCGGGACGACGCTGGCGGAGGCGGCGAGGGCGCTGCGCGCCACGGGCACGGAGCCGGCCGTGGCGGTGACGATCGCCGCGACACGCCGGAGACGCCGGATTGGTGAATATCACCGAGAGTAAAGACTCGTGCAAGCCGGGGACGTCGCGCGGTGGAGCGGATACCTGTCGGATTTGCGGTGAGTTCCCTGCTCAATGCAGGTGTGGATCCCGTGCTGGCGGGGATTCCCAGAACATGACCGCGAATTTTCCATCGGCGAGACGGCAACCGGGATCACGCAAAGTGATCGTTTAGCCGATCTCCTGGCTGACATTCGAGGCGGTAGCGACTAGCGTTCAGACATGGCACCCGTTCGGGTCCGTGGTTGCGCCGGGCCGACTCCATCGCGGAGTCCGGCCTGGTTAGCCGATGCCAGCCGCAGGCGAAACGGCCCACGTAAGGCGACTCTTGGTCGACCGATCACGGTGCGGCTTAGAGGTAAGTCCTGCCCTCCCGGGGGTCCAGATGTCCCCCGTCAGAGGAGAAGGGTAGTAGTGGCGAGTGAGCTGCGAATCTCTCAGCAGGCGGATGTGGGGACGAAGACCAGGTCGGCCGGACGGGTGTCCAAGGAGCGCGTGCACCACCGTCGATGTGCGAAGGGGGGCTTTGCGTGGAAATCATCGTCAAGGGACGGCACACCACTGTAGGTGACCGGTTCCGCGATCAAGTGACGTCCAAGCTGGCCAGGATCCAGAAGCTCAACAACAAGCTCATCCAGATCGACGTAGAGGTCTCGAAAGAGCCCAATCACCGGCAGAGCGGGCAACGTGAACGGGTGGAGCTGACGATCCACTCGCGGGGCCCCGCCATCCGCGCCGAGGCCTGTGCGGACGACCGGTTCTCGGCGCTGGACATCGCCATCGGCAAGCTGGAGGAGCGGCTGAGGCGCCTCGCCGACCGCCGCAAGATCCACCATGGGAAGAACTATCCTCGCTCGGTCGCCTCGTACACCGCGGTGGCGGACGTCCAGGGGGAGATCCAGACCCTCCGGGAGGAACCGGAGCCGACGCCGGTCGCAGAGATCCCGGCGGAGACCGCCGCGGAGCGGGGCGCGACGTCCGAGCCCATCGTGCCCATCGAGATGGACGGCGAAGGACCGCTGATCGTCCGCGAGAAGTTCCACAAGGCCGACCCCATGACGATCGACCAGGCGCTCCTGGAGATGGAGCTGGTGGGTCACGACTTCTACCTCTTCCGCGACAAGGAAGGGGGCCAGCCGAGCGTCGTCTACCGCCGGCGCGGCTATGACTACGGAGTCCTCAGGCTCGTCGAGAGCTAGCTTCCGCGAGGCGCCCCGGCCCGGACATCTGGGCCGGGGCTCCGCACATCCGGGCAGAAACCGGGCGGAGAGGGACGGACGGGCGCGACAAGATCCCTAACCACCCTGGCACCCGTGTAATGATGGCGATCCAGCGTCCTTGGCCCCCGCAAGGAGGTTCCGTGACCCGACCCGACGAGGCGGCCCGAGCAGCCGGTCGAAGCGAGCCGATCCGTGTGCTGATCGTGGACGATCACGCGCTGATCCGCCGCAGTCTGGAGCTCGCGCTGGCCGCGGAGGCGGACATCGAGGTGGTAGGCGAGGCGAACGACGGCCAGGAGGCCGTCGAACTCGCGGACCGGTTGATGCCGGACGTGGTCCTGATGGACGTCCGCATGCCGAGGCTGGACGGCATCGGGGCGACCCGGAAGATCAAGGAGTCGGTGCCGAGCACCCGGATCATCATGCTGACGGTCAGCGACGAGGAGGAGGACCTCTTCGAGGCGATCAAGGCGGGTGCCACCGGATACCTGCTCAAGGACGTCCAGATCGACGAGGTGCCCGACGCCGTGCGCGGCGTCCACGAGGGTCAGTCGCTCATCAACCCCGCCATGGCGGCCAAGTTGATCAGCGAGTTCGCGAACATGAGCCGCAAGGAGGCCGAGCGGCCGCCCCAGCTCCCGGTTCCCCGCCTGACCGAACGGGAGATGGAGGTCCTGCGCCTCGTCGCGAAGGGCATGAACAACCGCGAGATCGCCAAGGACCTGTTCATCTCCGAGAACACGGTGAAGAACCACGTCCGCAACATCCTGGAGAAGCTCCAGCTCCACTCGCGCATGGAGGCCGTGGTCTACGCGGTGCGCGAGCGGCTGCTGGAGATCACCTGAGCGGGGTGAGGGCGCCGGGCCGTGCCCGCACGAGCCGGACGCCGCTGAGCCGGACCACCGCGCACGCGACCACGAGCACCAGGAGCGCGGTGAACCAGATGCCCTCCAGCCAGTCCCAGGTCTCCAGCGGGCGGGCGCCGGCCACCGAGGGGTAGTAGGCGAACGGCGCCTGCGCGACCACCACGGCGGACAGCGCTCCGTTGACCCACCACGACCAGCGGCGGTCGCCGAGCAGGGTGAGGGCGAGGGCGACCCCGGCCCCGTAGACGACCACGGCGTTCACGCCGAAGTCGTCGACCGCGAGGCCGGTGCCCCGGGTGGCCCGGTAGATCTGGAAGGCGATGGAGGCGGCGTAGGCCGCGAGCGCGATGCCGCACGCGAGCCGGTGCAGGGGGAGCGGGGTGACCGCGTCGTCTGTCGTCATGCGTCCACTGTCGGAACACGTCCTTAGGGGACACTTGGCGACTGCTTGGCCGGCGCCCGCTCGGGACCGCGGGCCACGGCGGCGCGCAACGGAGCCTCCAGGTCCGGGGCGGTGACCCGCTCCACCCGCACGTCGCTGCAGCCGACCCAGCTCGCGGCCTCCCAGAGGGCGTCGCTCATCGCCTCCACGGCCCGGCTGCGGCCGCCGCCCGGCTCGAAGCCGACCTGCCGGGCGACCAGTGTGGCGCCCTCGCGGGCCGGGTCGACCCGGCCGATGATGCGCCCGCCCGCGAGCACCGGCATCGCGAAGTAGCCGTGCACCCGCTTGTCCTTCGGGACGTACGCCTCCAGGCGGTGGTTGAGGCCGAAGACCCGTTCCGCCCGCGCCCGCTCCCAGATGAGCGAGTCGAACGGCGACAGCGGCGTGGTGCGGTGCCGCCCGCGCGGCTCGCCGTCCAGCGCCGCGGGATCGGCCCAGGCGTTCGGCCCGCCCGCGTCCGCGCCGCGCCGGCCCGGCCAGCCCGACACGCGTACGGGCACGAGGCCGGCCGCGCCGCTCAGCAGCGCCTCGTCGAGCATGGCGGCGTGCCCGCCCTTGACGCGGGTGAAGTCGACCAGGTCCGCCCTGGTCGCCACGCCGAGCGACCGACCCGCGATCGCGGTCAGCCGGGTCACGCACTCCTCGTCGGACAGGTCCTGCGCGAGCAGGTCCGCGGGGACCGCGCGCTCGGCCAGCTCGTAGACGCGCCGCCAGCCGACGCGGCGGGTGCAGACGACCTCGCCGATGTCGAGCAGGAACTCAATCGCGATCTTGGTGTCCGACCAGTCCCACCACGGGCCCCCGTTCTTGGCGCCGCCGATGTCGGCCGTGGTCAGCGGGCCGTCCGTGCGCACCTGCTCCAGGACCTTGTCGACGACGGGAGGCACCTCGTGCCAGCGGAACCGCCGCTCCCGGTAGGCCCGGCGGCGGAAGGCGTACAGCGGCCACTGCTCGATGGGCAGGACGCAGGCGGCGTGGCACCAGTACTCGAAGGCCCGGGCGGGGTCGTCCCAGTAGGCCCGCTCGACCGCGGGGCGCCCGACCGCCCCGAGGCGCGCGTACGCGACGAGCTCGTGGGAGCGGGCGAGGACGGAGATGGTGTCGAGCTGAACGGCGCCGACGCGCCGCAGCATGGCGGAGACACCGCCGCCGCGGGCCGCGGCGCCGAGGAAACCCTGGGCCCGGAGGATGATCCTTCGGGCCTCGTCAGCGGTGAGATCGGCGGTCAGGTCGGTCACAGCCACAGATGCTAGACGCCGTGACCGACAAAACTCTTACGGTGGTTCGGATTCGGGTCCGGAGCGACCTCAGGAGGTGATGGACCGGTGCTCGAACGGCGAGTGGTGCTCCTGGACCGGAACCTCTCTGGGGGCGTCCACGATCACGTCCGAGAAGATGTCGAACGCGAGCGCGAGGAGGCCGCCGACGGCGCAGATGCCCACGCCGATCCAGACGAAGAGCCAGTTCGGGCCGAGGGTCAGCGCCACGCCCCCGAACGTGAAGCCGATGAGGATGATGGAGACGGCGAGCCAAGATTTGGCGCTACCCGCGTGGCTGCCCTGGTGTCCGCTCTGTGCCATACCCCGTTTTCTACCTGATGGCAGAGGTGGTCGGAACATCGGGGGATCCTTGGGCGCGGTTTTCCCCTTATGAGTTACGCGATTGTGCCGCGGCGCTCCGTCGATTGCAGGTGGGTGTGTCTGGTACTGGAACCGCCTACGATGGCTAGCGGGGAAGTATGTCTCGTCCTCACACCCCGGTGATCGGCCGGGGTAGACCTGCGAGGAGCTTTACTAAAAGTGCCAGCCATTCTCGACAAGATCCTTCGCGCCGGCGAAGGCAAGACTCTGCGGAAGCTCAAGCGCATCGCCGAGCAGGTCAACTCCATCGAAGAGGACTTCACGAGCCTGTCCGACGCCGAGCTCCGCGCGCTGACCGCCGAGTACAAGCAGCGCCACGCCGAGGGCGAGTCCCTCGACGACCTGCTGCCGGAGGCGTTCGCGACCGTCCGCGAGGCCGCTCGCCGGGTCCTCGGGCAGCGCCACTTCGACGTGCAGCTCATGGGTGGCGCCAACCTGCACATGGGCAACATCTCCGAGATGCGCACCGGTGAGGGCAAGACCCTCACCTGTACCCTTCCCGCGTACCTGAACGCCATCTCCGGCAAGGGCGTCCACGTCGTCACGGTCAACGACTACCTGGCCAAGCGCGACGCCGAGACCATGGGCCGGGTCCACCGCTTCCTCGGCCTGGAGGTCGGCGTCATCCTGGCGAACATGTCGCCGGAGGAGCGCCGCAAGCAGTACAACGCCGACATCACGTACGGCACGAACAACGAGTTCGGCTTCGACTACCTCCGCGACAACATGGCGTGGTCCAAGGAGGAGTGCGTCCAGCGCGGCCACAACTTCGCCATCGTGGACGAGGTCGACTCGATCCTGATCGACGAGGCCAGGACTCCGCTCATCATCTCCGGCCCGGGTGAGCAGTCGGGCAAGTGGTATCAGGAGTTCGCCAAGATCGTGCCGCGGCTGCGGCGCGGCACCGAGGGCAAGGACGGCGAGGAGAGCACCGGCGACTACGTCGTCGACGAGAAGAAGCGCACCGTCGGCATCCTCGAGGCGGGCGTGGAGAAGGTCGAGGACTGGCTCGGCATCGACAACCTCTACAAGCCCGAGCACACCCACCTCGTGCAGTTCCTCAACAACGCGCTCAAGGCCAAGGAACTGTTCAAGAAGGACAAGGACTACATCGTCGTCGACGGCGAGGTCCTGATCGTCGACGAGTTCACCGGGCGCGTCCTGCACGGCCGCCGCTACAACGAGGGCATGCACCAGGCCATCGAGGCCAAGGAAGGCGTGAAGATCAAGGACGAGAACCAGACTCTCGCCACGATCACCCTCCAGAACTACTTCCGCCTCTACGAGAAGCTCGCCGGCATGACCGGTACGGCCGCCACCGAGGCCAACGAGTTCCACCAGACCTACAAGCTGGGCGTCGTCCCGATCCCGACGAACCGGCCGATGGTCCGCAAGGACCAGCCCGACGTCGTCTACAAGACCGAGGACGCCAAGTTCCAGGCGTGCGTCGAGGACATCAAGGCGCGCTACGAGAAGGGCCAGCCGGTCCTCGTCGGCACCACCAGCGTCGAGAAGTCCGAGAAGCTGTCGCGGATGCTCAAGCGCCAGGGCGTGCCCCATGAGGTGCTGAACGCGAAGAACCACGCCCGTGAGGCCGCGATCGTCGCCGAGGCGGGCCGTAAGGGCGCGGTCACCGTGGCGACCAACATGGCCGGTCGAGGCACCGACATCATGCTCGGCGGCAACCCCGAGTTCCGCGCCGACCTCGAGCTTCAGCAGCGCGGCCTGTCGCCCTCCGAGACTCCGGAGGAGTACGAGAAGGCCTGGCCCGAGGCGCTGGAGAAGGCGAAGGAGGCCGTCAAGGCCGAGCACGAGGAGGTCACCGAGGCCGGCGGCCTCTACGTGCTGGGCACCGAGCGGCACGAGTCGCGGCGCATCGACAACCAGCTCCGCGGTCGTTCCGGCCGTCAGGGCGACCCCGGCGAGTCGCGCTTCTACCTCTCGCTCGAGGACGACCTCATGCGGCTGTTCAACTCGGCCCGGGTCGAGATGATCATGACGCGGCTCAACATCCCGGACGACGTGCCGATCGAGTCGGGGATGGTGTCCAAGGCCATCGCCTCCGCGCAGCACCAGGTCGAGCAGCAGAACTTCGAGATCCGCAAGAACGTCCTGAAGTACGACGAGGTGATGAACCGCCAGCGCACGGTCATCTACGCCGAGCGGCGGCGGGTGCTGGAGGGCGCCGACCTGCACGAGCAGGTCCGCACCTTCGTCACCGACGTCATCGACGACTACGTCAAGGGCGCCACCGCGGAGGGCTTCGCCGAGGAGTGGGACCTCGAGAAGCTGTGGAAGGCGTTCGGCCAGCTCTACCCGATCTCCTTCACCGTCGACGAGCTCATCGAGCGGATCGGCGGCGACCGGGAGGAGCTGACGGCGGAACTCATGGCCGAAAAGGTCAAGGAGGACGCGCTCGCGGCCTACGACCGCCGCGAGGAGCAACTCGGCTCCGAGGCGATGCGCGAGCTGGAGCGCCGGGTCATCCTCTCCGTGCTCGACCGCAAGTGGCGCGAGCACCTCTACGAGATGGACTACCTCCAGGAGGGCATCGGCATGCGCGCCTATGCCCAGAAGGACCCGCTGATCGAGTACCAGCGCGAGGGCTACGAGATGTTCTCCGCGATGCTCGACGGCATCAAGGAGGAGTCGGTCGGCTACCTGTTCAACCTCGAGGTCGAGGTGCAGGCCAACCCGATCGTCGAGGAGAACGCCGAGGACGACACGACGCTCTCCGAGACCGGTTCGATCATCGCCCGGGCGCTGCGGCAGCCGTCGCGGCCGACGGAGATGGTCTACAGCGCGCCGGGCGAGAGCGGCGACGTGGAGGTCAGCCGGGTGCGGTCGACCCCCGAGCAGCGCGCCGCCTACGGCGACACCGAGCGCAACGCGCCCTGCCCCTGCGGGTCGGGCAAGAAGTACAAGCGCTGCCACGGTGACCCGCGCAACCAGCAGGCGTGACCTGACCTGAGAACGGACCCCGCCGGGCCTGCCCGGCGGGGTCCTTCGCGTCATGGGGGTCCCGGTCACGCGGTCTCGAACTCGGTGACCAGCCACTGCACGCCCTGGCGCTCCAGCCGTACGGCGAGCACGTGGCTGCGCGGCCCGCAGTGGACGAGCAGGCACATCTCGATCGCGCCGTCGCGGGGGCGCTGCACATGGGGAAGCCCCGTCAGCGGCGGCCGCTCGGCGTCGATCATCTTCCCGGCCCGGACCAGTTCGCGGTAGGCCCGCTCGGTGAGCCGCCCGGCGACCGTCTCCGGGGGCCTGCGGCCCGCCAGGACTTCCGCGAGTGCCTGGCCGAGCCCCCGCAGGCGGCGCTCGTCCGTTGGCGTGCCCGTACGGCGCGGGACCGGGGCCAGGGCGAGCGCGCCGTACGTGCCGGGGCGCGTGATGCGGCCGCCGCCGTCGCGTTCGTCGTACGGCGGGTCGGCCGGGGGGACGGACGCGAGCCGTGGCAGGGGGACGGGCTTGGGCATCGGGACTCCGCTCTCGTGCGCCGTGAACCTGACGCCTAATAGAGGTTGCGGTCATCCCTCCTGATACGGGACACGCCAACTTTGCCGAATGGCGGGCCTTTGTGCCGCCGTTCGTCCGGGAAATCCCCTCGGGTTGGCGTGATCCCTTTGGATTCGCGCATGGTCCGATCGGTGATTAACGGCATCCGCAACCGCGGGAAACACAACAGGGGCGCCCGGGATCACCGGGCGCCCCTGTCTCCCTGAGAGGGGACGTGACGCGTCAGGCGCGGGCTCGCGCCGTCTCGGCGCTCTCCCCGGAGTCCACGTCGGGCTCGGGTTCGCGGCCGGGCGTCATGATGTTCAGCTTCTTGATGAGGAAGCTGAAGATCACGTAGTAGAGGACGAAGTAGACGACGCCGATCAGCATGATCAGCAGGAAGTTGTGCGTGTTGTCCTTGGACGCGTTGAGGCCGGCGTCGATCAGGCCCGCGGAGAACCCGAAGCCGAGCCGTCCGTCCAGAGCGGCGACCACGGCCATCGAGACGCCGGTGAGCAGCGCGTGCACCCCGAACAGGATCGGGGCCACGAAGATGAACGCGAACTCGATCGGCTCGGTGATGCCGGTGACGAAGGAGATCAGGGCAGAGGAGAGCATGATGCCGCCGACCGTGGCGCGGCGGTGCGGCGGGGCGGCCCGCCACATGGCGATCGCGGCGGCCGGCAGGCCGAACATCATGACCGGGAAGAAGCCCGCCATGAAGGCTCCGGCGCCGTCCTGACCGGCGAAGTAGCAGTTCAGGTCGCCCGCGGCCTGGGTCGCGCCGACGGTGCACTCCGGCACGGTGAACCAGACGATCGAGTTGACGAAGTGGTGCAGACCGAAGGGGATGAGGCCCCGGTTCACGATCCCGTAGATGCCCGCACCGAGCGTCGAGTGAGTGGCGAGCCAGTCGCCGAAGTTGCTCAGGCCCTGCCCGATGGGCGGCCAGATCAGGCCGAAGATCACACCGAGGATGAGCCCGGCGAGCGCGGTGAGGATCGGCACGAAACGGCGGCCGCCGAAGAAGGCCAGGTAGGCGGGCAGCTTCGTCCGATAGAAGCGCTGCCACAGGATGGCCGTGACGATTCCCATGAGGATGCCGCCGAGCACTCCGGTCGGGTTGGCCGACGCGAGGTTGAGCGCTTCGGCCGGCTTGCCGTCCGCTCCCACGACGGTCTGCGCCACCTTCGTGTGCACCGCCGAGTCCGCGGAGGCGTCGAAGAACATCAGGTGGGTGACCCGGTCCCAGACGAGGTAGCCGACCACGGCCGCCAGGGCGGTCGAGCCGTCGGCGCGCCGGGCGAAACCGATCGCGACACCGACCGCGAACAGCAGCGGCAGCGCGTCGAACAGGGCGCCGCCGGCGTTGGCGATGACATGAGCGATCTTGTCGAGAGCGGCGTTGTCCGTGCGGCCGAGGAGGTCGTCCTGGCCGATCCGGAGCAGGATCGCCGCGGCGGGCAGCGCCGCGATCGGGAGCATCAGCGAGCGGCCGATACGGGACAGCGCGGTCATCACCGCGTTCTGGTTCGAGGGTGCCGCGGGCAGGCCCGCGTCGGCGGAGGTGGAACTCATCGGGTGTTCCTCCAGGGTGGGGGGACTACTAGAGGCGTCTGGCCGGGGCTCCGAGGAGCGTCCGGAGCTGGTAGCGGTCGGCGCGATAGGTGGAGACGCCGAGTTCGGCGCAGACCCCGCCGGCGAAGGACCGGCGCTGCAGCAGCAGCACGGCCCCGCCCCGGGGCAGTTTGAGCAGGTCGGCGTCGCTCGGATCGGCGACGCCGCCGTCGATGGTCAGCTCCCCGGCGTCCATGACGAGTCCGTAGCGCGACTCGAGCAGGGAGTACAGGGATCGTCCGGTCAGGTCGTAGGTGTCGAGATCGGGCGCGAGCGCGACCGGGATGTGGGCGCGCTCGATGCTCAGCGGTTCCCCGTCCGCCGTGCGCAGCCGCTCGATGAAGTGGACGGCGTCTCCCGGCTGGATGCCGAGCTGCCGCGCGAGGTGGGCACTGGCCCGGACCACCCGCCGGTCCAGGTCACGGGAGCCCGGCTCCATGCCGCGCGCCCGCATGTCGTCGGTGAAGGAGGTGAGTTGAAGCGCCAGCTCGATTTTCGGCCGGGCCACGAACGTGCCCTTGCCGGGGACCCGGTGCAACCGGCCCTCGGACACCAGGTGGTCGACGGCCTGCCGTACCGTCATACGGGACAGGTCGTAACGCTGGCTCAGGTCACGCTCGGAGGGGATCGCCGCGCCGATCGGCAGCTCGTTGCTCTCGATGAGGTCGAGCAGGATCTCCCGCAGCTGGAAATACTTGGGCACCGGGCTGTCCGGATCGATCTGGGCCACTGATCCTCCCCTCTCGCTCTGGATCGTCCGAATAAGTTAAGGTTCTTACTGGTCTAGTCCGGACTAGACCACAGCCGGGAAATGTGTGTCAATGTATGGGCCGGCGACGGATCGATAACGGACAAATCTCGCCAAGCAAGGGATGATCATCGATGACGACCAGAATGCGCGGTGAGATCGCCGAGCAGCCCGCGGCGATCCGGGCGACGCTGGACGCCCTCCTCCCGAGGACCGGCGACGTCGAGGCGGTCGCGCGCGGCACCCGCCACCTGCTGTTCGTGGCCCGCGGCACCTCGGACAACGCGGCGGTCTACGGCCGCTACCTGATCGAGTCGCGGGCGGGCCGGATGGCCGCGATGGGCGCGCCCTCCGTCGCCACCACCTACCGCCGCAGGCTCGATCTCGACGGGGTGCTGGCCGTGGGCCTGTCCCAGTCCGGCCGTACGGAGGAGATCGTCGAGACCCTCCAGTGGGCGAAGGACTGCGGCGCGAAGACCGTCGCGATCACCAACGGCGGCGAGGAGTCGCCGCTGGCCCAGGCCGCCGACCTCGCGCTGTGCACGCTCGCCGGCGAGGAGAAGGCCGTCCCGGCCACGAAGACCTACACGACCCAGCTCGCGGCGCTGGCCGTGCTCGCGATCGGCCTCGGCGCCGACGTGGACCCCGACGACCTGCGCCGGGTGCCGGACGCGGTGGAGAAGCTGGTCTCCGACCCCGGGGACCTGGACGCCGTGGTCGAGGGCCTGGCCGACAAGCCCGGCGTCGTCGTCTCCGGCCGCGGCCTGGCGTTCTCGACCGCGCTGGAGCTGGCGCTCAAGCTCAAGGAGGCGTGCTACCTGCACGCCATGGGCCTGTCGTACGCCGATCTGCTGCACGGCCCGATCGCGGTCGTGGACGCCGAGACCCCGGCGATCCTGGTGGCGGCGGGGCAGGGCCCGACACTGGCGGGCACGGTCGCGCTGGCCGAGCGGGTCACCGGCGCGGGCGCCGCAGCCTTCGGCGTCGGGGGTGGCGAACGGCTCGCCGCCGCCTCGACCGCCGCACTGAACGGTCCGGACCTGCCCGAGTGGGTGGCCCCGTTGGGACTCATCGTCCCCGGGCAGTTGCTCACCGAAGCGCTCGCGCGCAGGCTCGGAATCGACCCCGATTCCCCCCGCGGTCTGAAGAAGGTCACCCAGACCGACTGAACAACAGGAGGATCCCCCATGGCTGCAGACGCCGAGGCGATCATCGCCGGGCTCGGTGGCGCCGACAACATCATCGAGGTGGAGCCGTGCATCACCCGGCTGCGCACCGAGGTGCACGATGCCTCCAAGGTGGACCAGGCCGCGCTCAAGGCGGCCGGCGCCCACGGAGTGATGGCGGCGGGCAACGTCGTCCAGGTCGTGGTGGGCCCCGAGGCCGACACCATCGCCAGCGACATCGAGGACATCATCGGCTGACCGGGAGGTCACGGCAGGTCCGCCGGTATCCGGCGGACCTATCGGTGACGCCTGCCCGGTCCCAGGAAAGGGCGCTTCATTGACGACTGTTCTCGCCCCGGTCGCGGGGGCGGCCATCGGCCTGGCCGCCGTGCCGGATCCGGTGTTCTCCCAGGCGATGGTCGGTCCGGGCAGGGCGATCGACCCCGTACGCGGGCCCGTCGAGGCCGTGGCCCCGATCAGCGGCACGATCGTGAAACTGCACCCGCACGCGTACGTCGTGGTGGGGGACGACGGCAGGGGCGTGCTGGTGCATCTCGGCATCGACACCGTGCAGCTCAAGGGCGAGGGCTTCCGCCTGCTCGCGGCCGAGGGGGACCGCGTCGGCGCGGGGCAGCCGGTCGTGGCCTGGAACCCCGCGGCGGTCGAGGCCGGCGGCCGCTCGCCGGTCTGCCCGGTGGTGGCGCTCGACGCGCCGGCGGACGCGGTGGGGAAGGTCGCCGAGGGCGGCGTGAACGCGGGCGACGCGCTGTTCGAGTGGTCGTGATGGAGGCGGCTCTCTTCGACCTCGACGGCACACTGATCAACACGGAGATCCGCAGTCTGGCTCTGTGGCGGATGCTCCTGGACAACCACGGGATCACCTATGACGAGACGTCGCTGCGGCGCGTCATGGGCCGTCGCGGGGTGGACGTCGTGCCCGAGGTGCTGCCCGGGACGGATCCGGAGGTCGTGATGGAGGAGATCCGCTCCTACTACGACCATCCGGACCTGCCCGGCATCGTGCCGGTCCCGGGGGCGGCCGAGCTGGTGTCGCGGGTCGCGGAGCAGGGGGCTCCGCTGGCCCTGGTCACCTCGGCCCAGCGCTGGTGGGCGGTGGAACGGCTCACCGACATCGGCGTCGTGGAGGTGGTACGGACCATCGTGTCCGCCGAGGACGTGAGCGTGGGCAAGCCCGACCCGTCCGGATATCTCCTGGCGGCCGACCTGCTCCAGGTGGACCCGGCGAAGTGCGTGGTGTTCGAGGACTCGCTCGCCGGGATCGCGGCGGCCCGGGCCGCGGGTATGACCTGCGTTGCGGTGGCCACCACCCATCATCCGGATGAACTGTCGCACGCGGATCTGGTAATCCCCGATATGTCGGGTATTGACTGGCCCTTGACGGAACTACCGGCGGTCTAGACCACCGCCCCAAGAGGAGGAAACGTGGCCGAACGCACAGTCAGCGTCACGTCCGAGGTCGGTCTGCACGCCCGGCCGGCGGCGACGTTCGTGCAGACCGCGGCGAAGGTGCCCTTCGACGTCACCATCGCCAAGGCGGGCGGCGCGCCGGTGAGCGCGAAGAGCATCCTGTCGGTCCTGGCGCTCGACGTACGGCAGGGGGAGTCGATCGTCATCAGCGCGGACGGCGAGGGCGCCGAAGAGCTGCTCGACGAGCTCGCCCAGATCGCCTCGGCACCCTGACGCCGATGGACGGGCGCGAGACGACGGGGACGACGGGGATGACGGCGGGGGACGACGACGGCACTGTGCTTGCCGGCACTGTGCTTGCCGGCACTGTGCTCGCCGGCACGGGGGTCAGCCCCGGCGCCGGGTACGGCCCGGCCCATGTGCTCGTGGGAGAGATCCCCGAGCCCGACAAGGACGCCCGCCACGACGGCGACGCCGCCGCCGAGCGCGCCCGTGCCGAACGGGCGGTCGAGGAGGTGGCCGCCGACCTGGAGGCGCGCGGCGCCAGGGCCGGCGGCGAGGCCCGGGAGGTGCTCGGCGCGCAGGCGCTGATCGCCCGCGACCCGAGCCTGGCCATGGAGGTCGGCGAGCTCGTCGACCGCGGCGTGGCCGCCCCGCGTGCCGTCTTCGACGCGTTCGGCAAGTATCGGGACCTGCTCGCGGCGGCCGGCGGCTACCTGGCCGAGCGCGTGGCCGACCTCGACGACATCCGCGACCGGGTGATCGCCGTGCTCACCGGCCTGCCCATGCCAGGCGTGCCGACCGGCGCCGACGAGCCGTTCGTGCTCGTCGCCAAGGACCTCGCCCCGGCCGACACCGCGCTGCTGTCGAAGGACGTGGTCGCCGCGTTCGTCACCGAGCAGGGCGGGCCGACCAGCCACACCGCGATCCTCGCCCGCTCGATGGGCGTGCCCGCCGTCGTGGGCTGCGCCGGCGCGACCGCGATCGGCCCCGGCACCCCCGTGCTGGTCGACGGCGCCTCGGGGCAGGTGCTGCTCGCGCCCGGCTCGGCCCGCGTTGCCGAGGCCCGCGCCGCCGACGAGGCACGGCGCGCGGCGCTCTCGGCGGCCACCGGCCCGGGCGCGACCGCCGACGGCCACCCCGTGCCCCTGCTGGCCAACATCGGCGGCCCCCGCGACCTGGAGAGCGCGCTGGCCAACGGCGCCGAGGGCGTCGGCCTCTACCGCACCGAGTTCCTCTTCCTCGACCGCGAGACCGCGCCGTCGGCGAGCGAGCAGGAGGAGGCCTACCGGGCGGTGTTCGAGGCGTTCCCGGAGGGCCGGGTGGTGGTGCGCACGCTCGACTCCGGCGCCGACAAGCCGCTGGCGTTCCTGCCGCCTCCGGAGGAGGAGCCGAACCCGGCGCTCGGCGAGCGCGGCCTGCGCATGTTCCGCCGGTATCCCGAGATCATGACCGCCCAGCTGGGCGCGCTGGCCGGGGCCGCGGCGGGGACCTCGGCCAAGGTCCAGGTCATGGCGCCCATGGTGGCCACAGTGGAGGAGGCCGAGTGGTTCGCCGAGGCCTGCCGTACGGCGGGACTCGACGACGCGGGCATCATGATCGAGGTGCCGTCGGCGGCGCTGCGGGCGGCGGACCTCATCCGGGCGGTCGGCTTCTTCTCGATCGGGACCAACGACCTCACGCAGTACGCGCTCGCGGCCGACCGCCAGGTCAGCGCCGTCGCCGGGCTGCAGGACCCGTGGCATCCGGCGGTGCTCGACCTGATCGCGATGGCGGCCTCGGCGGCCTCCGCGGCGGGCAAGGGCTGCGGTGTCTGCGGCGAGGCCGCGGCCGATCCGGTGCTCGCCTGCGTGCTCGTCGGCATGGGGGTCACCTCGCTGTCCATGGGCGCCCCCGCGCTGCCCTGGGTGCGCGCGGCCCTGTCGCGGCACACGCTCGCGCAGTGCCGGGACGCCGCCGCCGCGGCGCGCTCGGCCACCTCGGCGCAGGAGGCCAAAGCGGCCGCCCGCGTGCGGCTGCCGGGCCTGGACGCGCTCGCGCTCTGACTCCCCGGCATGCCGGTTCCCGGCCCGGTCGCTGCCGGGGCACGGATACGGTAAAGAACGTGCCACGAATCAGACACGGTGTCGTCATGCTCGCCCTTCTCGCGACCGGGTGCTCGTCCGTGTCCCCCGCGGCCGTGTCCCCGGCGTCTGTGCCACCCACGTCGGTGCCACCGAAGTCCGGGTCATCGGCGGCGCCGTCGCCATCGCCATCGCCATCGCCCGCGGCCCGGCCCTCCGGTGACCGGGCCGAGCGGACGCTCGCGGCGATGAGCCTGCGGGACAAGGTCGCGCAGCTGTTCACCATCGTGGTCTGGGGCCCGAAGGCCGGGGCGGCGAGCAAGGAGAACGAGGCGCGGTACGGCGTGGCGACGCCGGCGGAGGTGGTGGAGAAGTTCCGCCCCGGCGGAGTGATCCTGTTCGACTGGGCGGGCAACGTCTCCGGCGCGGAGCAGGTGGCCGCGCTCACCACCGGCCTGCGTGAGGCGGCGGCCAGGTCGGGCGAGGCGCCGCTGATGATCGGTGTGGACCAGGAGAACGGCCTGGTCTCCCGGCTCAAGCCGATCGTCACCAAGCTTCCCGGCGCGTCGCAGATCGGCGCGACCGGCAAGACCGCGAACGCGCGCGACGTCGCCAAGGTGACCGGTGCGGAGCTGCGCGATCTCGGCATCTCGCTCGACTTCGCGCCGGTCGCCGACGTCAACATCAACCCCCGCAACCCCGTCATCGGCCCCCGCGCGTACGGCTCCGACCCGAAGAAGGTGGCCGCGATGGTCGGGGCGGCCGTCGACGGCTTCCACGCGGCGGGCGTGGCCTCGGTCGCCAAGCACTTCCCCGGCCATGGGGACACCTCGGTCGACAGCCACACGGGCCTGCCGGTCATCAGGCACTCGAAGACGCAGTGGCGGAAGCTGGACGCGCCGCCGTTCCGCACGGCGATCGAGCACGGTGTCGACGCGATCATGTCGGCGCACGTGGTGATGCCGAAGCTGGACCCGTCGGGCGACCCCGCGACGCTGTCCCCCCGCATCCTCACCGGCCTGCTTCGCGAGGAGCTCGGCTTCGACGGTGTCATCAGCACCGACGCGCTCGACATGGCCGGGGTGCGGAAGAAGTACGGCGACACCGAGGTCGCCGTACGGGCCGTCCTCGCCGGGGCCGACATCCTCCTCATGCCGCCTAACCTGCCCAAGGCGTACGACGCGGTCCTCGACGCGGTGAAGTCGGGACGAATCTCCGAGCGCAGGATCGACGAGTCGGTGCTGCGGATCCTGCGGCTGAAGGACAAGCGCGGTGTCTTCGGCCCGATCCGCACCGACCCCGGCGCGCTGAAATCCGCCGCGCACCTCGAAATCGCCCATCGCGTCTTCGCCGCCGCCGGATGACCAGGCGGGCGGGCCGGGCGGCCTAGTATTTGAGGCACGTCGGCTGGGAGGCGCGGTGCTCAAGGGTGTGCTGATCGACTGGGGCGGGGTTCTGACCACGAGCCTGGCCGAGTCCGTCGCGGAGTGGATCGAGGCGGACCGGATCGACCCCCGGCACTACCGGGAGGTGATGCGCGCCCTGGTCGCGCAGGCGTACCGGGCGGGCGCCGAGCCCGGCGCGGAGAACCCGATCCACGCGCTGGAGCGGGGCGAGATCCCCGTCCTCGAGTTCGAGCGCGACCTGGCGGCACGGCTGGTGACCCTCGACGGCGGGCCGCCGGAGGCCGACGGCCTGCTGGCCCGGATGTTCGCCGGTTTCCGGCCGGTCGAGGAGATGAACGACATGCTGCGCCTGGCCCGCGCGGCCGGTTTCAGCACCTGTCTGCTGTCCAACTCCTGGGGCGACCACTACACGCGTGAGGGCTGGGAGGCCATCTTCGACGCGGTCGTCATCTCGGGCGAGGTCGGCATGCGCAAGCCCGAGGAGCGGATCTTCCACCACGCGCTCGGACTGCTGGGGCTGGAGCCGGGACAGTGCGTGTTCGTCGACGACATCGAGGCGAACATCCTGGCCGCCCGCGCGATCGGCCTGGTCGGCGTCCACCACGACGAGCCCGCGGCGACCATCGCCGAGCTGGAGCGCCTGTTCGGCCTGCCTCTCCGCGAGACCGGCACCGCCCGCCTGTAGCCCGAACCATAGAACCGAGTCGAGGAACGCATGCGCGTGTATCTGCCGTCCACGATTCCCGCGCTGGCGCGCGTCGTCGCCGCGGGAGAGCTGGGCCCGGCCCCGCTGACCGGCTTCGCGGTCACCCCCGCTCTGATCGAGTGGTACGTCTCCGGGGACACCGAGGAGCTGGAGTACGTCGCGCTGACCGAGGCCGCCCGGGCCTCCCTGCGCATGCTGGCCGCCGATCGCAAGGACGGCGTCGAGGTGGCCGCGCGGCGGATCGTGATCGCGGCGGATGTGCCCGACGAGACCGTGAAGGCCGGCGCCGACCTGGAGGAGCGCGCCCGCGTGCGGGTGCTGGAGCCGGTCCCGCTGCGGCTGGTCGCCGCGGTGCACGTGGACGACACGGACGCCGCGCCCGACGTGGAGGCGGCGATCGCCGCGCTGCCGGCGGCCGACACCGGGGACGACGACGCGCGGTTCGTCGTGGACGGTGTGGAGGACCACGAACTGCTGTGGTACGCCACGCAGGAGATCCCGGATCTGCTCACCTGACCCACGGCGTTCATGGATCTGTCACACCCGGCGTCTAAGCTGGGAGGCGAGATGACACACATTGTTTGGGACTGGAACGGCACGCTCTTCCACGACATCGACGCCGTCGTCGGCGCGACCAACGAGCTCTTCCAGTCGTACGGCCTCGGGCCGTACGACGCGGAGGGCTTCCGCGAGGTGTACACCCGCCCCATCTGGGTGGCGTACGAGCGGATGCTCGGCCGGCCGCTCAGGGAGGGCGAGTGGGAGCTGCTCGACGCGGGCTTCCACGATCACTACCACCGGCTGATGGAGGCGTGCAGCCTCGCCGAGGGCGCGCTGTCGAGCCTGCGCGCCTGGGAGGAGTCGGGCCGCACGCAGTCGCTGCTGTCCATGTGGGGGCACGAGCGGCTGGTCCGCAAGACCGGCGAGTTCGGCATCGACGGCCACTTCACCCGGATCGACGGCTCGCGCTCGGCGACCGGCGGCCACAAGGCCGAGCACATGGTCGAGCACCTGCGCGCGCTCGGTGTCGACTCGGCGAAGGTCGTCGTCATCGGCGACAGCGTGGACGACGCCCACGCGGCCCGGCACGTCGGCGCCCGCGCGATCCTCTACACCGGCGGCATGACCAGGCGGTCGGAGCTGGAGGGCGTCGGCGTGCCCGTGGTCGACTCGCTGGCCGACGCCCTCGACCTCGTCTGACCCCCCTCCAGGGCGTGATCTTGTAGTTTGTCGCAGACACCTGGCCTGAGCTGGGGGTCTTTCTTCCGTGATCTTGCACTGCTTTGGTCGCATGTGCCGTTGACCTGCGCCTTCATCGTTCGTGATCAAGCAATTGCAAGGTCGTGAACCGTGTCTGCTCTGCTCGGCGGTCGTTGTGGCGCGCCCTGTGCAAGATCACGGAGTGCGGGAGGCCAGGTAGGCGGCCCTGCGTGCGACAAACTGCAAGATCACGGAGGGTGTCAGGTCAGGTCATCGCACATCGCTGCGACAAATTGCAAGATCACGGGGGGAGGGGTCGTACGCTGGGGGCGATTCCTACCGCACCCCCACGGAGGCCGCGATCAACCGCCTCGTTCTCTGGAACGTCGACCTCACGCTCGTCGACGTCGCCATCGTCACCCGTGACGCCTACGCGGACGCGTTCCGGCGGGTGACGGGGCGGCCGCTGGTGAAGCTCGCCCCGGCGCTCGGCCGCCCCGATTCGGAGATCATCTTCGAGACGCTGGCCGTCAACGGCATCGCCGTCGAGGACGATCACCTGCCCAGGTTCATCGACGCGCTGGCCGTCAGCTTCGCGGAGCGGCGGGGGCGGCTGGCCAAGGACGGCCGTGCGCTGCCCGGAGCAAAGGACGCGCTCAAGGCCGTCTCCCGCCTCGACGGCGTCGTTCAGTCGGTGCTCACCGGCACCATCAAGAGCAACGCCGTGCACAAGCTCAAGGCGTTCGGGCTGGACAAGTGGATCGACGTCGAGGTGGGCGGCTACGGTGAGGAGGTTTACCCGAAGGCCACCCTGCTGCAGGTGGCCCAGGGCCGGGCGAAGGCCGGGTACGGCGTCGCCTTCACCGCCGGCAACACCGTGCTCATCGGCGACTCCACCCGTGACGTCCAGGCGGCGAAGATCGGCGGCGCGGCCATGATCGCGGTGGCGTCGGGCCGGTCCACGACCGCCGAGTTGCAGGAGGCGGGCGCCGACATCGTGCTGCCCGACCTGTCCAACCCCTCCGAGGTCGTCGCCGCCGTCGCCCGCCTCACCACCCCGGCCGACCGTACGGCGCGCTGAACGTTTCAGTGCCGCGGCTGGGATCCTTTCCGCCGCCGATCGGCTCGCCGGTTGGGCGGGCGCCCGCGTTCGCCCAGGCTGAGGCGGCTCCCGGCGCGACGTGCGACCGGGTCACCACGGCAATGAGGAACACGCCGGGTCCTGCACCGCGGACGGCGTATCTGGGGACCGCCTACTCGGTCGCTTAATTTCGGAACGCGCGGCCGCTGTGCGCCGCGTGGCGTGCCGGTCGGCTCCGTCCCGGCCGGCAGTCGCCCGTCGTCGTCCCCGAAAGGACTCCTGATGAGACGAAGTCTCGCCACCGTCGCGGCCACCGGACTGGCCGCCGCGCTGGTCGCCGCCGGTGGAGCCGCGATGACGACGACGCCGGCCGCGGCCGCCGCCGGGTGCAAGGTGACCTACAAAATCGTGAATCAATGGGGCAGCGGCTTCCAGGGCGACGTTGCCATCACCAACCTCGGCGACCCCGTCGGCAGCTGGAAGCTGGAGTTCGACTTCCCCGACTCAGGCCAGAAGATCGCGTCCGGCTGGAACGCCACCTGGACGCAGTCCGGCACCCACGTGACCGCCACCAGCATGTCCTACAACGGTTCCATCCCCACCAACGCCACGGCCAGTGGCATGGCGTTCACCGCCAACCTCACCGGCGCCAACCCCGTGCCCACCACGTTCTGGCTCAACGGCGTCATGTGCAGCGGTCCCGTGACCCTCAGCCCCAGCCCCAGCCCCACTCCGAGCCCGAGCCCGAGCCCGAGCCCCAGCCCGAGCGCGTCGCCGAGCCCGAGCCCAAGCCCAAGCCCGAGTGTCACCCCCACAGCGGGCACGCCGCGCCCCGGCGTCGGGCCGTGCACGCCGGGCGCGACCTACCCCAACCCGCTGCCGTCGTCGTCGGTGACCGCCACCAAGATCCGGGACGGGTTCAACTTCCTGGAAGGCCCGGTCTGGGACTCCGCCACCCAGACCCTGCTGCTGTCGCTCATGCGTGACGGCACCGGGTCGGAGAACGTCCAGCCCTCGGACGTCCTGCGGTTCACCGAGCCGAACACCTTCGAGACCTTCATTCCCAACGCCGGCAGCAACGGCCTCGCCCTCACCCGGGACGGCGGCACGCTGCTGGCCGCGACACACGACCAGCGCAGCGTCTCCTCCTTCCACCTGCCCGACCGGACACGCGGCGTGGTCGTCTCCTCCTACCAGGGCCGCGCCTTCAACTCGCCCAATGACCTCACCGTCGGCGCCGACGGCACCGTCTACTTCACCGACCCCGACTTCCAGCGCGCCAACCGGCCCGACCAGATGTCCGGCCGTACGGGCGTGTTCCGGGTCAAGAACAACGTCGTCTCGCTGATCGACGACACCATCCGGGAGCCGAACGGCATCGTGCTGTCCCCCGACGGCAAGACGCTCTACGTCGGCGGCAACGGCACGGGCCGGATCTACAAGTGGCCCGTCAACTCCGACGGCAGTGTCGGCGCCCGCTCCGACTTCGCGTCACTGAACGGTTCGGACGGCGCGACCATCGACTGTGCCGGCAACCTCTACCAGGCCTCCTTCAACGACGGCAAGGTCCACGTGTACGCGCCGTCCGGCGCGCAGCTCGGCACCATCTCCGCCGGGCTCAACAGCACCAACGTCGCCTTCGGCGGCCCTGACGGTCAGACGCTGTACATCACCTCGGGCACACCCTCCCGCGGCGGGAACAGCGGCAACTTCGGCCTCTACCGCGTCCGGCTGAACGTCCCCGGCTGGCCGTACTGAGCGTTCCGTACCGAACGTCACAGCGCGTTGAGGAAGCGGGCGGCGACGGGGGCGGCGACCTGCGCCCCGGTCCCGCCGCCCTCGACCACGACGGCGAAGGCCAGGTCGCCCTTGTAGCCGATGAACCACGAGTGCGTGGGCGGGTTCTCACCGTCCTTGGCCGAGCCGTACTCGGCCGTCCCGGTCTTGCCGGCCGTGCCCGCGGGGAAGGAGACGCCGCTCGCCGTGCCCTCGCTGACGACGGCGGGCATGAGGCGGCGCAGCGCGGACACCACCGCGGGCTCCAGCGTGCGCGGGGGCGTGCCGCCCTCGGGGACGAGCGAGGCCGGGACCAGCCGGGGCTGCCGCCAGGTGCCGGCGGCGACGGCGCCGGCGACCGCGGCCATGTTCAGCGGGCTGGCCAGGACGCGGCCCTGGCCGATGGCGGCGGACGCGAGATCGGTGGCGTCGTGCGGCGCGGGGAAGGCGGCGTCCACGGCAGGCACGCCGATCTTGATGCTGGCGCCGAACCCGAAGTCGGCGGCCACCTTGGACAGGCGGTCGGCGCCCAGGCGTCGCACCGCCATGTCGCCGAACGTCGTGTTGCACGAATGGGCGAAGGCGTCGATGAAGCGCAGCGTGCCGTAGTCGTGGAACTCGGCGTTGTGGAACGGGAAGCCGCCGATCGTCTTCTCGGCCGGGCATTCGACGGTCTGATTGGGCGTGACGCCTCCGGCGGCCAGGGCCGACGCGGTCACGATCTTGAAGGTGGACCCGGGCGGGTACGCGCCGAGCAGGGCGCGGTTGTAGCCGCCCGGCTTGTTGACCGCCGCGAGGACCTCGCCCGTGGACGGGCGCAGCGCGACGAGCGAGGCGGGCTTGTCCACGCCCTCCAGAGCCTGCGCCCCCGCCCGGTGGACCCGCAGGTCGAGCGTGGTCGGCAGCGGCTTGCCGGGTTTCGCGCCGCCCTCGGCGAGCGTCACCACCTTCGAACCCGTCCGGGCGTCCACCAGATCGGCCCGGGCGGACGCGGTGCCGTTCAGGCGGGAGCCGTACTGCTCGCGCAGCCCCTCCACGATCTGCTGCACCGAGCCGGGGGTCCCGGGTGTGTCGATGCGGGTGCCGTCGGCGGCCGTGACGGGGGCGCGCTCGGCGGGCACCGTGGTGAGCTTCGCCCGCAGGTCGCGGGTCAACCGGGGGTGGACCGCCGCCGGGGTCCAGGCCACCTTCCAGGAACGGTCGCGCTCGATCAGCCGCAGCCTCCCGTCATAGGAGACGGGCAGCGGGCCGGTCAGCCGGGCCCGGAACCGTACGGTCTCCTCCTGAACGGCCGTCACCTGGAAACGCTGCCCGGTGAGCTTCAGGTCGTCGTGGAACCGGCGGTAGGTGCTTTCGAAGCCGGCCGGCGGATCGGCGGTGAGCACGCGCATCGCCGCGTAGTCCGAGCGTGACCATGCCGCGAGGAACTCCCGCGCGGTCTCCTCCGGTGAGCCCTTCGTGCGCAGCAGCCACACGGTGGCCCCCGCGGCCACCACCGGCACGAGCACCGCCGCCGTTATCCATGGCCGGCGCCTCCGCTCTCGCATGCGTCCCCCTTCGAATCGAGTGCCCGCCAAGAGCAGCAGATGCGCCGGGAGTATGTCCAATATGGATATCAACGTGCTTCATGTGCAGTTCGGATATGCTCCAAGCTCGTGGACCTTGTCCGGCATCTCGGCTACTTCCTCGTCGTCACGGAAGAGCTGCATTTCGGGAACGCGGCCGCGCGGCTGGGGATGGCCCAGCCGCCGCTGAGCCAGCGCATCAGGCGTCTGGAGGAGGAACTGGGCGTGCGCCTGTTCGAGCGGTCGAGCCGGCGGGTCGCGCTGACCGAGGCGGGCCGGCTGCTGGTGCCGGAGGCCCGTGAGATCGTCGCCCGGGTGGAGCGAATGCGCGATCTCATGTCCGACCTGGCGCGCGGCGACTCCGCCGTCGTGCGTGCGGGCGTTCCCGCCGATCTCGGCGCCGCCGTGCTCGCCGCGCTCATCGCGGGGTTTCGCGACCGCCGCCCCGACGTACGGCTGTCGCTGACGGAGATGGGCACGGCCGCGCAGGTCGCCGCGTTGCTGGAGGGCAGGCTCGACGTCGGTCTGCTGCGACATCCGGTCGCCGCGAACGGCCTGGCCTACGGGCCGGTGCTCGTCCGGCATCCGGGCGTCCTGCTGGCCGAGGGCGACGAGCTGACCGCCTGGGCGACCGTGCACCTCGGCGACCTGGCCGGGCGGGATCTGGTGCTGTTCCCCCGGGACGCCGAGCCCGGCCTGTACGACGACACGCTGGCCACCTGCCGCCGCGGCGGCTTCGTCCCCGCCGACATCATCTGCACCGACCGCGTGGAGTTCGCCCTCGGTCTGGTCCTGTCCGGCACGGCCGTCGCGTTCGGCGTCCCCGCGGACATGCCGGGCGTGGTGTGGCGGCCCCTCGCGGGCACCCCCCTGGCCTGGCGCTGCACCCCGGCCTGGCGGGCCGAGCCGGGCCCGTACGTGCGGGACTTCACGGCCGTGGCCGTGCAGGTGCTGAAAGGCAGCGCCGGCATGGTGGACGAAGGCGCTCCGCCTCCGCCGCGGGTTGCGCCGCGCCCGGCGACCGGATTCCTCGCATGAACCCCGCGCCGAACCCCGTGGAGCGGGTGTTCCGCAACGCCGGTGTCAGCGGGTGGCTGCACGCCGTCGACATCGACAGCGGGCGCGAGGTGGGCCTGCGGGCCGACGAGCCGGTGGTGCTCGCGTCGGTCTTCAAGGTGCCCCTGCTGCTCGAACTGCACCGCCAGGCCGAGCGCGGGCTGCTCGACCTCGCCGAGCGCGTCCGGGTGACGTCCGCGGACCGTACGGGCGGGGGCACCGGGCTGGCGGCGATGCTGGACGACGCCACGCTGTCGCTGCGCGACCTGGCGTACCTGATGATGGCCGTCAGCGACAACGCGGCGGCCGACGTGCTGCTCGCCCGGGTGGGCAGGGAGTCGGTCAACGCGCTGCTCGACGGCCTCGGGCTGACGGCGACCCGGGTGGTGCACGACTGCCGCGACATGCTCACCAGCCTGTGGGTGGACGCGGGAGTGGCCGACCAGGCCGCGGTGACCCAGGCATGCGCCGACCCCGAGGTGGTGGCGCGCCTGCGCGCGCTCGACCCGGCGCGGAGCAACCGGAGCACGCCGCGCGAGATGACGCGGCTGCTGGCCATGATCTGGCGGGACGAGGCGGCGGGGGAGGCCTCCTGCGCGGCGATCCGCCGCCTCATGGCGCTGCAGGTGTGGCCGCACCGGCTGGCCTCCGGTTTCCCGTTCGACGACGTCGCGGTCAGCGGCAAGACGGGCACGCTGCCGACGCTCCGCAACGAGGTCGGGGTGGTGGAGTATCCCGACGGCGGGCGCTACGCCGTGGCCGTGTTCACCCGGTCGCTCAGCACGGCGCAGAACCAGCCGCGCGCCGACGCCGCGATCGGGACCGCCGCCCGGACGGCGATCGACCAGCTCAGGACCCACATATGACAGAGCCTTTCTATGTGGGCGGGAAGGGTGACATGCGGCTCAAGCGTGGCCAAGATGGGGGCATGGTCGAGGAAGGCGCTCTGCTCTGGGAACCCACGCCCGACGTCGTACGCGCGGCTCGGATCACCCGTTACCTGGAACGACTGGGCCGCACGGGTGACTACGAGGACGTGTGGAAGTGGTCGGTCGAGTCGCCGGCCGACTTCTGGACATCGATATGGGACTACTTCGGTGTGGTCGGTACACGTGGTGACGGGCCCGTCATCCAGGGAACGATGCCGGACGCCGAATGGTTCGCGGGATCGGCCCTGAATTACGCGGAGAACGCCCTGCGCGGCCACCCCGGCCGGACGGCGGTGATTTTCCGCAACGAATCGGGCAGCCGCTGGCAGTACTCGCTCGGTGAGCTCCGTGAGGAGGTCGCCCGGGTCCGGGCCGGGCTCGTACGGCTGGGCGTCGGGCGTGGCGACCGGGTCGCCGCCTATGTTCCGAACATCCCCGAGGCCCTCATCGCCTTCCTGGCCACCGCCTCGCTCGGGGCGATCTGGTCCTCCTGCTCGCCCGACTTCGGCGCGCCCAGCGTGACCGACCGGTTCGCCCAGATCGAGCCGAAGGTGCTGGTCGCGGTGGACGGCTACCGCTATGGCGGCAAGGCGTACGACCGGTCGGCGGTGGTGCGCGAGATCGCCGGCAGGCTGCCGACGCTGGAGGCGACCGTCTGGATTCCCACCCTCGGCGCGGATGCGGGTGACGCCGGTCTGATCTGGGACGACCTGCGGGCGGAGACCGCGCCGCTGGAGTTCGAGCGGGTGCCGTTCGGCCATCCGCTGTGGGTGCTGTACTCGTCGGGCACCACCGGCCTGCCCAAGCCCATCGTCCACGGTCACGGCGGGATCGTCCTGGAGCACCTCAAGTCGCTGTCCTTCCACCAGGACCTCGGCGAGGGCGATGTGTTCTTCTGGTACACCACCACCGGCTGGATGATGTGGAACTACCTCATCGGCGGCCTGCTGGTGGGGTCCACCGTCCTGCTCTACGACGGCAGCGCGGCCCATCCCGACACCGGCGCGCTCTGGCGGCTGGCCGCCGAGGAGGGCGTGACCTACTTCGGCACCGGCGCGCCGTACATCACGGCGTCGATGAAGGCCGGGGTGAAGCCGGAGGGGCTGGAGCGGCTGCGCGGGATCGGCTCGACCGGCTCGCCGCTGCCGCCCGAGGGGTTCGCCTGGGTCTACTCCGACGTGAAGCCCGACGTGCAGCTCGGCTCGTTCTCCGGCGGCACCGACGTGTGCACCGGGTTCGTCGGCGCGGTGCCGCTGCTGCCGATCCGGGCCGGCGTCATCCCGTGCCGCTGCCTCGGCGCGTCCGTCGAGGCCTTCGACCCCTCGGGCTCCCCGGTAGTGGGCGAGGTGGGGGAGCTCGTCATCACCCGGCCGATGCCGTCCATGCCGGTCATGTTCTGGAACGACCCCTCGGGCGACCGCTACCGGGAGTCGTACTTCGCCGACTACCCGGGCGTCTGGCGGCACGGCGACTGGATCAAGATCCTCCCCGACGGCGGCTGCGTCATCTACGGCCGCTCCGACTCGACCCTGAACCGCGGCGGCGTGCGCATGGGCACCAGCGAGTTCTACCGCGTCGTGGAGCGCTTCGACGAGATCGCCGACAGCCTCGTCATCGACACCGGGCAGCTCGGCCAGGAGGGCAGGCTGCTGCTGTTCGTCACCCTCGCCGACGGCGTGTCCCTGTCGGACGACCTGGCGTCCCGCCTGCGCACGGCCCTGCGCACCGAGCTGTCGCCCCGGCACGTGCCCGACGAGATCCACGTCGTCCCCGGCATCCCGAGGACGCTGTCGGGCAAGAAGCTGGAGGTCCCCGTACGGAAGATCCTGCTCGGCACCCCGGTCGAGAAGGCCGCCAACCCCGACGCGATGGCCAACCCCGAGGTCCTCTCCCATTTCGCACCCGAGCGGTGAGGCCGTCTGTATA
>NZ_JBDJAW010000053.1 GCF_039649665.1 Microbispora sp. ZYX-F-249
CCCGGTGGGGGACTGAGACACACCTGCCCGGATCGACCGGCCGTGCCCTCGCGCGTGCCGGTCAATTCCCCCTTTGATGCGCCGAATCCTGATTAATCAGCTACGTTGTGATCAACGTACGAGCGCATCAGGGCAGGACAGATGAACAAGGAGCAGGGCCCGCCGGGAATCGACGTGACGGTCCCCAGCGTCGCCCGGATCTACGACTATCTCCTCGGCGGCAAGGACAACTTCGCCGTCGATCGAGCGGCGGCCGAGAAGCTCATCGAGCTGACCCCGAACGCGCGAGAGGGCGTGCAGACCAACAGGCGCTTCATTCGCCGTGCGGTGACCCTCATGGCCCGTGCGGGCATCCGCCAGTTCCTCGACATCGGCGCCGGGCTGCCGACGCAGGAGAACGTCCACCAGGTCGCGCTCGGCGAAGCCCCCGACTCGCGCGTCGTCTACGTCGACAACGACCCGATCGTGCTCGCCCACGGCCGGGCCCTGCTGGCCGACAACGCCCGGACGATCGTCGTGGACGGCGACCTGCGCGAGCCCGAGGCCATCCTGGCCGACCCCCGGATCAACGAGCACATCGATTTCGGCAAGCCGGTGGGCCTGCTCATGGTGGCCGTGCTGCACTTCATCCCCGGCACCGAGGACGCCGAGCGCATCGTCGGTACGCTGCGCGACCGGCTCGCCCCCGGGAGCGCGATGGCCATCAGCCACCTGTCGTACGGCGACCTCGACGAGGAGAAGATCCGCGAGGGACGCGAGCTGTACAAGGGCACCTCCGCCGGGGCGGTCACCCCGCGGACCCACGCGGAACTGCTGCGGTTCTTCGACGGCTTCGACCTGGTGGAGCCGGGTCTGGTCGTCACCGAGGAGTGGCGCCCCGAGCCCGACGAGCCGAAGCTGCCGAGGATTCCCGGGGTCGACGGCTACGCCGGCGTCGGCCTGCTGCGCTGACGGGGGTCGTCGACGGGCGGGCCCGCCGCGTGCGAGCGGCGGGCCGGTCACCGGATCAGGCGGCCGCGATCCACAGGTCGGGGCCGAACACCTCGTAGTGGATGCCGGAGGCGGGCACGCCGCGCTCGACCAACTGCGCGCGTACCGCCCGCATGAACGGCAGCGGCCCGCACAGGCAGGCCACGACGCCCTCGGGCAGGTCGATCGCCGACAGGTCGGCCAGCCCCGCCGCGACCGCCGGGTCGCCCGCGGGCCCGGCCGGCAGGTCCTCGTACCACCGGTGCAGGGTGGCGCCGGGCAGCGCCGCGACCAGGTCCGCGAGCTCCTCGCGGTGAACGTGGGCGTCCGGAGAGCGGTCGGCGTGCACGACCACGACCCGCCGGTCCGACCCGGTGACGGCGAGGTGGTCGAGCATCGACAGCACGGGGGTGACCCCGATCCCGGCCGAGGCGAGCAGCAGGGGGCCGTCCCCCTCGGGCAGGGTCAGGTCGCCGAACGGCGCGGAGACCGCGAGCACGGCACCGGGCCGGACATGCTCGTGCAGCCAGGCGGAGACCTCGCCCTCGGGGGCGCCCTCGCCGCGCACCCGCTTCACCGTGATCCGCCAGTCGCCGCGCTCCGGGGCGTTCGACAGGCTGTACTGCCGGATCTGCCGCGCCCCGTCGGGCAGTGTGACCTGGACGCTGACGTACTGGCCCGGCCGGAAGGACATCGGCAGGTCCGGGCGCAGGAGGAGGGAGACCACGTCCGGCGCCTCGTCGCGCCGCTCGACCACGGTGGCCCGCGTCCAGCCCCGGCCCGCCTCGCGGTAGAGGTCGCGCTCCAGGCCGATCAGCGTCTCGGCCATGAGCCAGTAGACCTCGTCCCACGCCTGGGCGACCTCGGGCGTGACGGCGTCGCCCAGCACTTCGCCGATGGCGCCGAACAGGTACTTGTGCACGACGGCGTACTGCTCCTCGGTGACGCCGAGGGAGGCGTGCTTGTTGGCGATCCTGGAGAGCATGGTGCCGGGAAGCTCCCCCGGGCGCTCCACCAGCGCGGTCGCGAACGCGGCGATCGAGCCGGCCAGCGCGACGCGCTGCTCGCCGTTGGCCTGGTTTCCCCGGTTGAACAGGTCCCGCAGCAGCTCGGGGTTGTCGGCGAACATCGTGTCGTAGAAACGGGCGGTGATGTCCTGGATCGCGCCCGCGATCACGGGCAGGGTGGCGCGGACGGTCGTGGCCGACTCCGGGGAGAGCATGGCTTCCTCCAAATTGGTATATGAGACGCAAATTTAACGCCGTGGATCTGCCGTATCTTCCTGTTCGCGCGGGTCAGGTGAGAGTGAGCAGCACCGGTCTCGACGACGAGGAGACCAGTTGGTCCACGGTGATCGGATCGAGGGAGGCGTAGAAGGCCTGCTGTGCCGAGCGCAGCGCGGCGCGCAAACTGCAGGCGGCACGCAGCGGGCAGGGGGTCTCCCCCTCGCAGGTGACGACCTCCTCCTCTCCCTCCAGTTCGCGGACCAGCCAGCCGATCGACGCGGTACGGCCGAACCCGGTCAGCTCCAGGCCTCCCCCACGGCCCCGGCGGGCCTCCACGACGCCGAGGTGCTGCAGGCGGGCGATGGCCTTGGCCGTGTGGTTGTAGGGGATCGCCATCGCCTCGGCCACCTGGCGGGTGGTGAGCGACGCCCCGGGCTCCAGGACCGCCAGGCGCATCGTGACGCGCAGGGCCAGGTCCGTGAACTTCGTCAACCGCACACCCTGACGCTAGCAAATCGGTATCTAGCACTCCAATTTGGGGTGCTTGGTACGTGAACCGATTCTGTCGGTGGCCGGTTCTAGGGTGGGGCGGCACAGGATCCGCGACGAGAACGGGAACCCCCATGACGACTCTTGCCGACCGGCCGAACACCGCGCTGCTGGTCATCGACGTGCAGAACGGCGTGGTGGCGGGCGCTCCCAACCGCGACACGGTGATCGCGAACATCGACACCCTGGTCGCCAAGGCGCGTGCGGAGGACGTGCCGGTGATCTGGGTGCAGCACTCCGACGACCACGATCTCCAGCGGGACAGCGAGAACTGGCAGTACGTGCCGGAGCTGGTCCGCCGCGACGCGGAGCCGCTCGTCCACAAGAGGTACGGCGACTCGTTCGAGGACACCGAGCTGGAGGCCCTGCTCGCCGAGCGCGGTGTGGGCCGGCTCGTCGTCACGGGCGCGCAGACCGACGCGTGCATCCGCTCGACCCTCCACGGGGCCTTCGTCCGCGGATACGACGTGACGCTGGTCGGCGACGCGCACACCACCGAGGACCTCACGGCCTACGGCGCGCCCGCCCCGGAGCAGGTGATCGCGCACACCAACCTCTACTGGCAGTGGCAGAGCGCCCCCGGCCGCCGCGGCGGAACCGTCGGCACGGCGGAGGTGACCTTCGGGAGCTGACACCGGCGCCGCCAGGCCGACGGCCGCTTGCCGGGCTCGCCGCGGTCGCCGTGAACGCCGGCGGAATACCCTGAGGTTGTGCCGAGGCCGCGCAGACGGTTGGACGGGGCGGCGCCTACGGGTGGCGCCGTCGCATGCAGACGGTTGTGGAACTGGCTCTCCGTGCCGGCCGCCCTGGTCGCCGGCGCGGTCGTGCTCCGTCGGCTGCTGCATCGTCTGGGCGTCATCTCCGGCGATCTCGCCGAGATCAACGTCGGGAACGAGTACGGCCAGATCGTTCGGCGGCGGGACCTGACGCAGGTGGACCAGCTGGTCGGCAACATCAACGTCAGCTTGGAGATGCTGGATCGCGAGCGCCGGTTCGCCTCCACCGTCGCGCACGAAATCCGCTCCCCGCTGGCCGGGATACGCGTCACGGTGGAGGAGGCGCTCGCCCAGCCGGGCGAGCCCGGTCGCCGTGTGCTTCACGAGGTGCTCCGCGGGATCGACCGGCTGGAGGCGCTGGCGAACGACCTGCTCCTGATCGCCCGCAGCCGCTCCTCACAGGTGCGATGGGAACGGCTCGATCTGTGCGATCTGGTCAGGCAGGAGATCGCCGACCGATCCGACCCCATCCCGGTTCAGGTGGAGTGCGTTCCCGGCGTGCCGGTCGAGGTCGTCCGCTCCCAGCTGTGCGAGATCCTGACCAACCTGCTGGACAACGCCCAGCGGCACGCAAGGCATCACGTCCACGTCGAAGTCGGCCGTGCGGGCGGCGTCGCGCGACTGGCGGTGTCGGATGACGGCCCCGGAATTCCGGAGCAGGAAAGGGAGCGGATATTTGAGCGGCTGGTCCGGCTCAAGGGTTCCCCGGCACAGGACGGCTCCGGCACGGGGCTCGGCCTCGCCATCACCCGGGAGCTCGTCGGAGGACACCGCGGAGCCGTGTGGGTGCAGGACTCCGGCAGCGGCGGCGCGTGTTTCGTCGTCGAGCTGCCCCTCGCGAACTCCCCGTGACATGCGGCCCGAGGCGCCCGGCCGCGGCGGGCACGGCATCCGCGGGCGTCGCCGGATTCCGGCGCGGCTGGGAGGGCATCACCCGGGTGAGCGGGCCGCGGGTGAGGACGGCGCCGCTCGCCGTCGAACGTGAGCGGGGTGGACGTGACCGCAGCCGCCTGTCCCGAAGACCTCGTCCGGGCCGTCCGGGGGGCGGGCGTCCGTGACGAGCGCCTGCTCCAGGCCGTGCGCTCGACCCCGAGGGCCGGTTTCGTCCCCGCAGAACACGTCGCCCACGCGTACGAGGACGTGCCGATCCCCATCGCGCACGGGCAGGTGACCACCCAGCCCTCGCTGTCGGCGATGATGATCGAGGGACTGGAGCTCACCGGCCGGGAGCGCGTGCTGGAGGTCGGCAGCGGCCTCGGATACCAGACCGCGCTGCTCGCCCGTCTCGCCGCCGGCGTGATCGGCGTCGACCTGTGGCCCGACCTCGTGCGCGCGGCGCGGCGCAACCTCGCCCGGCAGGGCATCCGCAACGCGGAGGTGCTCGTCGGCGACGGCGGCCAGGGGGTGCCCGACCGCGCCCCCTACGACGCCGTCATCGTCTCGGCGGCCTTTCCCACGGTCCCCGCGCCGCTGGTCGAGCAGTTGCGGCTCGGCGGCCGCCTGGTGCAGCCGATCGGCACCGGCGGCAGGGAGGAGGTCGTGCTGTTCGAGCGCACGGTCATCGGCCTGGAACCCCGCCAGGTCCTCACGCTGGCCCGCTTCGTCCGCCTCCACGGCCGCTACGGCTACCCCTCCTGACCGTGTGGCCCTGAGCCGGGAGGATTAGGACATGGCTCAAATGAGTTTCGGTCATTTGAGTCGATCCTCTGCCTAGTGAATGTGGTGCTGCACCGCGTGACCGGGGCCTGCGGAGGCGTCTGAAGTCGCAGGTGGCGGGGCCGCCTGATGGGAATTTGAAGGAGTGCGGCAAACTGGGCGGCGCCTTCTACCGGTGTGTGCAGGATCCAAAGCACGAGGACTGCGGCGAGGTTTCCGATGCGGACTGCCCGAAGAAGTGGGATCGACATAGTGGAGAAGACGGTGACTCCAAAGCGCCTGGTCGTCATGGGCGCGGTGCTGATAGTGCTGACGGGCGCCGTCGTGGCGGTGATGCTGCACGCAATAGCGCCGCGTGCGCGCCCTATGTTGGCCGAGTGTCGAAGTGATGCCGACAAAACCATGTGCGATCAGGCGTCCGCGGCGTACTCGGAATGCCGGAGGGGTGAGTACACCTACTGGGGGCGGGTTCAGTGTCTGACTTCGCTGCGACTGCACGACGAATGCCGAGACAGATATCGACAGGAGGACGAGGCGGCCTGTGTGGTTGTCGCATTCGACGTGCTGAAGTGCATTTCCCAGGGCGCATCCGCATATGCCTGCGGCAACCTAGGAGAGATCTATCTGGACTGCCTGAATGTCGCTGGGCACACCGTTTCCGGATGTAAGAAAACCAGAAACCTGTACCTTTATTGCCTCCTGAACGTGCATGAGGACCAGCGTTGTAAGGACCTACCGGAAGACGTTGAGCGGGTCGGCGACGTGCACCTCGAGAGTGTGAAGAACCTCGTGCAGACGGCCTGACGCCCGGCGATCCGCATCGGGTGCCTCGGGCCTCCTGGCAGGGGTCAGCGGGTGCCGGGGATGCGGTCGGCGAGGGCGGCGTGGCGGTCGCGGAGCTCGCGCTTGAGGATCTTGCCGCTCGGGTTCTTCGGCAGCGCGTCGACGAACGCGACGGCCTTGGGCACCTTGAATGCGGCCAGCCGCGACCGGACGTGGGCCCGCAGCTCCTCCTCGGTGACGGTCACGCCCGGCTTGGTCACCACGATCGCGACGACGGCCTCGATCCAGCTCGGGTGGCGGACCCCGACGACGGCCACCTCCGCGACCGCCGGGTGCTCGTAGACGACCTCCTCGACCTCACGGCTGGCGACGTTCTCCCCACCGGTCTTGATCATGTCCTTGATCCGGTCGACGACCGTCAGATAGCCCTCCTCGTCCAACACCCCGAGGTCGCCCGAGTGGAACCAGCCGCCGCGGAACGCCTCGGCGGTCTTCTCGGGGTCGTCCAGGTAGCCGAGGATCGCGTGCGGGCTGCGGTGCACGATCTCGCCGATCTCCCCGGGAGCGACGTCGTTGCCGTCGGCGTCCACGACCCGGGTCTCGACGTTCAGGGCGGCCTGGCCGGCCGAGCCCGCCTTGCGGATCTGGTCCTCCGGCTGGAGCATCACCGCGACCGGCGCCATCTCCGTCTGGCCGTAGAAGTTCCACAGGCGCACGTCCGGCAGCCGCTCGCCGATCTCCCGCAGCACCTCGACCGGCATGATCGCCGCGCCGTAGTAGCCCTTGCGCAGCGAAGAAAGGTCGCGCCGGTCGAAGTCGGGATGGCGCAGCAGCGCGATCCACACGGTGGGCGGCGCGAAGAACTTGGTCACGCCGTGGCGCTCGATCGCCTCCAGGACGGCGGCGGGGTCGGCCCCGGGGAGGATGTGGCTGGAGGCGCCCAGCTGGATGTCCGGCACCAGGAAACAGTGCTGCTGGGCGCAGTGGAACAGCGGCATCGCGTGCAGTTCCACGTCGTCGCGGGTCATGCCGCCGTCGATGACACAGCTCGCGTACTGCGCGATCAGCGCGGCGTGGGACAGCACGGCGCCCTTCGGGCGTGACTCCGTACCCGAGGTGTAGAGGATCTGCGCCGGGTCGTCCGGCCCGATGGGCACGACCGGCTCGGCCACGTCCTCGGCGAGCAGCGCGTCGAACGGCTCCCAGCCCTCGTCCTGCGCCGCGCCGTACACCAGGCGCAGCCGCAGCGCGTCGGCCTGCTTGGCCGCGTCCCGCGCCACCGGCAGCAGGGAGTCCTGGGCGATCAGCGCGACCGCGCCGGAGTGGGACAGCACGTAGGCGATCTCGTCGGCGCCGAGCATGAAGTTCACCGGCACGAGGACGGCCCCGGCGCGGGCCACGCCGAAGATGGTCCGCACGTAGTCCACGCTGTTGCGCGACAGCACCGCCACCCGGTCCCCGGGGCGCACACCCCGCGCGGCCAGCGCGCCCGCGACCCGCGTCACGTCCTCGTCGAGCCCCGCGTACGTACGCGATCGAGCCGCGTCCGCCACGGCCAGGCGGCCGGGGTGGCGCCGGGCGGAGCGCCTGAGCAGGTCCGCGAGCGACTGACGGCGGGCGAGGGCGACATCCGGCGACGCGGGGGACATGAGCGGCTCCAACACCAGAACAGAGGAAACTTCTGGATCAGCCTAGTGAGAAGCGATCGTCTTGGGGAGAGGGCCGCTCCCCGGCCCCGCCCGCGCGCCCCGCTCTGCTCATCCCGCCCCCGCTCTGCTCATCCCGCCCCCACAGTGCTCACCCCGCCCCGGGCCCCTCCCGCGACGGCCGGGGCGCCGGCCCCCAGGGACCGGGACGTCGGCGAGCAGCGCCGCCGGGGCCGTGGTAGTCCTGATCCCATGCCGGTCACGGACGAGGAGCTGGCCCTTACGGCGGCGCAGGCCGGAGCCGCCGTCGTGCGTGCCATGTGGGGGACGTCGCTGACGCGCGTCGCGAAGTCCGCTGGCGACTTCGCCACCGCCGCGGACATCGAGGCGGAGAAGGCCATCCTCGACGTCATCCGCACGGCTCGTCCGGACGACGCCGTGACGGGGGAGGAGAGCGGACGCACCGGGCGGGACGGCGCGGAGCGCATGTGGCTGGTCGATCCTCTGTGCGGCACGCTGAACTACGCCGCGCGCAGCATGCTCGTCGCGGTGAACGTCGCCCTGCGGGTGGGATCCGCCGTCACGGCGGCGGCCTGTGCCGACCCGTTCGCCGGCGAGGTGTTCTGGACGGACGGCGCCCGCGCATACGTCCGCCGCGACGGTGTGGACGACCGGCTCACGCCGTCGGCCGAATCGCGGCTGGTGGACGTCAACCTCGATCCGCCGTTCCCGAACGCGCCGGCCTTCCAGGCCGCCCGCCTCCTCGCGGACCGGGGCTTCGCCGAGCGGTTCCGCCCCCGGGTCGTCTCCACCACCCTCGCGGTGACGTGGGTCGCCGCCGGTCGCCGCGCCGCCTACGTCACCGACGGGCATCTGCGCGACAGCGTGCACTTCGCGGGCGGGATCGCGCTGTGCCGGGCCGCCGGATGCGTGGTGACCGGCATTTACGGCGAGCCACTGCACACCGGTGCCGGCGGGCTCGTCGTGGCGGCCGACCGGGAGACGCACACCGCGTTGCTGGAGATCATCGCCCGCGACGGCAGGTGAGCAGTCCTTTCACGCGGCCGTCGCCGGAGTGGCCGCGGCCGGACCTTCAGGACAATCCGATGAAGGAACCGGCCGGGGTGCCGGTGGGTCAGATGCCTTCGGGCTCGCCCTCGTCCACCTGGTACGTCTTCTCCCAGGAGGCGCCGCAGTGACAGCTGCTGTGCTCCAGCAGCTGTCCGTCCTCGGTGACGGCGTAACCGTCGGTGAGCCGGACGTGAACGTGCACGCTCATGGGGCCGCCTTGGTCCTCGGTGGGTGCCGGCCCGGGGATCCGAGCCGAGAAGGGTATAGAGAACTATGTAGGGATTTGACCGATTTGGGCAAGACGGGCGCGCGTCGCGGGTTCGTAACAGCCCGGCCGATCCCCGATTGGACGGCTTGAGGCTGAATTCGGAGGATAGGACACACAGAACTGTGATCTGTGTCCAGAAGGGGGATCTTCCATGCGGACTCGCCGCATCGGCGACGTGCAGGTCGGCGCGATCGGTCTCGGGGGCATGCCGATGTCCATCGAGGGGCGTCCCGACGAGCAGCGCTCCATCGCGACCATCCACGCGGCGCTGGACGCCGGGGTGACGCTGATCGACACGGCCGACGCCTATCACCTGCACGCGGACGAGGTGGGCCACAACGAGCTGCTGATCGCCAAGGCTCTGGCGAGCTATGGCGGGGACACCTCGGACGTGCTGGTCGCCACCAAGGGAGGGCACCTGCGCCCGGGTGACGGCTCGTGGACGCTCAACGGCTCGCCCGACTATCTCAAGCAGGCCTGCGACGCCTCGCTCAAACGGCTGGGCGTCGACGCGATCGGCCTCTACCAGTTCCACCGGCCCGACCCGCGGGTGCCGTACGAGGAGTCGGTCGGCGCGATCCGCGACCTGCTGGACGCGGGCAAGATCCGCTACGCCGGCATCTCCAACGCGAACCCCGAGCAGATCCGACAGGCGAACGACATCCTCGGCGGCCGTCTGGTCGGCGTGCAGAACCAGTTCTCCCCGGCCTTCCGGTCCAGCGAGCCGGAGCTGGAGCTGTGCGCGGAGCTGGGCATCGCGTTCCTGCCCTGGAGCCCGCTCGGCGGCATCTCCCGTGCGGGTGAGCTGGGCTCGCGCTTCGCGCCGTTCGCCGAGGTGGCGCGGGCCCACAACGTGAGCCCGCAGCAGGTGTGCCTGGCCTGGATGCTGGCCAAGGCGCCGGTGGTGATCCCGATCCCCGGCTCGTCGCGGCCGGAGACGATCCTCGACTCGGTCAGGGCGGCGGACCTGGAGCTGTCGCCCGAGGAGCTCTCCCGGCTCGACGCCGCGGGCTGAGCACTCGTCCTGGGGATCACCTCACTCGTCCGCCCAGTGACGGTGCCGGGCCGCCGCGGCCAGCGCGGCGGCCCGCGCCGCCTCCGTCGGGGTGAACGGCAGATCCGGCCGCCGCGCCACCAGCGCGGCGCCGGCGTGCACGGGGATGGTCATCACGGCCGGTCCCTCTTCGGGAGCCGGCTCGCCGGGCTCGTGCCACCCGACCTCGGTCGTGCGCAGCAGCTCGGTCATGGCCGCGACCAGTTCCCCCGGGTCGTCGCGTACGCGCTGACCCAGCAGCAGCGCCTGGATGCCGGGATCGATGAGGTCCCTGACCTGGGCGGGCACGACGACGGCGGCCACCCCGCCGGCCCGGTCGACCGCGCGCCACAGGTCGAGGGGCGTGAGCGTGGCCGGGGCCTCGACGATGAACTCGTCCAGCGCGTCGCAGCCTCCCGCCGTCATCGCCGCGCTGCCCGCGGGCGCGATCTGCAGGGCGAGGATGTTGCAGTGCAGCCGGGCGAACGCCCCGGCGAGCGCGGCGAGGCGGCCGGGACGCTCGGCGACCCCGGCCCGCACCCGCCACAGGCTCGTGGACTGCTCCGCCCTGACACGGGCGCGTGGCCGTACGGCTCCCGAGGCCGACAGCCGCCGGTGCACGGCGGAGCCGAGGATCAGGGCCAGGCCGAGGCCGACGAGGACCACCGGGCCGGGGTCCCGATGGCCGAGCAGGGTGGTGATCACGTGGGCGAGGCCGACGGCGAGGAAGAGCGCGGCCAGCTCCGCGACTTCCCGCCGCCAGGACCGCCGGTGATGCGGGCCGGGAGACGCGTGGCCGCCCCCGTCGGCGGCATTTCTCGGTTCGCTCATAGCACGGAAGTCTGACCAGACGTTGTTACATGGTCACGGTCCGTGGAATGTCGCCCGCATTAATCCGCTTTCACACGGCCGCCGTTCTCGCGGCCAGATCATCCGAATGAAGGTCAGCCCGTCCTGATCCACAGGCAGAACGGGTGGCCGGCCGGATCGAGGTAGACCCGCACGTCGTCCTGCGGCTGGTGGTCGGCGAGGGTCGCGCCCGCCTCGGCGGCGTGGGCGCCGGCCGTGTCGAGGTCGTCCACCTCGATGTCCAGGTGGAGCATCATCTGCTGCTCCCCGGGCTCCGCGGGCCATACGGGCCGCTCGTAGAGCTTCTCGGTCTGGAACGACAGGCCCGTCCCGCCGCCGGGCGGGCGCAACGTCACCCATCCGGGTTCGTCGTCGTCGATCGGCCAGCCCAGCAGCCGCTGGTAGAAGAGCGCGAGTTCGCGTGCGTCGGGTGCGTTGAGCACCGCCGCCGTCAGGGTCAGGCGTGGGGTCATGCGTCCTCCTGAGATCGTCACCGTGCCGCTGCCCCGTTGCCCGTGGCCCAATCTCAGGGGATGATCTTCAGGGCCATCCCCTCGGCGAGGAGCGGACGCATGGACGACTTCGGACACGCACCGGCGGGCATCGATCCCTCCGTCCCCAGCGTCGCCCGGATGTACGACTACTACCTGGGCGGCAAGGACAACTTCCCGGCCGACCGGGAGGCCGCGGAGAAGATGCTCGCCATCGGCCGCCAGATGGGCAACGACGGACGGGAGATCGCCCGGGAGAACCGCGGCTTCCTCGGCCGGGCCGTACGGCACCTGGCCCGGTCGGGCGTCACGCAGTTCGTCGACATCGGCGCCGGACTGCCGACGCAGGAGAACGTCCACCAGGTCGCGCAGCGGCACGCCCCGGGATCACGGGTCGTGTACGTCGACAACGACCCCGTCGTCCTGGTCCACGCGCGGGCGCTGCTGGCCGACAACCGGGACACGATGGTCATGAGCGGCGACCTCCGCGAGCCCGGCGCGATCTTCGACGACCCGGCGGTGCGGGCCCACATCGACTTCGCCCGGCCGTTCGCCGTTCTCCTGGTGTCGGTGCTGCACTTCGTGACCGAGGACGAGGCGGCCGACCGCATCGTGGCGGACATACGCGAACGGCTGGTGCCGGGCGGCCATTTGGTGCTGTCGCACATCTACAAGGGCGACGTGCGGGAAGAGGTCGTCGAGGCGAGCAAGCAGGTCTACTCGGCCACCCCCTCCGGCGGGCTTTCGGGCAGGTCGCTGGCGCGGATCGGGTCCTACTTCGACGGCCTGGAGATCATCGAACCCGGCCTCGTCCCCGTGCAGGCGTGGCGGCCGGACGTCCCCTGGGACGTGCCGACGGACCCGGGCGACTCCGGCATCGTGGGCGCCGTCGGCCGCAAACCCTGAGCGTCCTACCGCAGGGCGCGGGTGAGCACGTCGAGGGTGATCTCGACGACCTCGTCCGCGTCCGCCGTCACCGCCGGGCCGTGCCCCGCGACGTCCGGCATCAGGCGACGGGCCCCCGCCCGCAGCACGCCCCAGGCCAGCTCGGCCCGCAGCGCGGGGTGGTCGGCCCCGGCCTCGCGCAGCGCGTCGGCGAGCGGCGCGATCAGCTCGCCGTGCAGCTCGTCCACCCGGACCCGGCACTCGCCCGGCAGCCCGATCGACTGCAGCGCCGGGATCAGCGCGTAGTCGGGGCTGCCGACGAACTCCAGCGCGGCCCTGCCGTACGCGCGGATCCGGGCGGGCAGCGAGCCGTCCGGCGTGGCGGCGGGCGCGATGGCGGCACGCAGCCGGGCCGACCAGCGGGGGAGGGCGTCCTCCACGAGCTGCGCCAGGATGTCGGCGGTGGAGGCGAAGTAGCGGTAGACGCTGGAGCGGGCCAGGCCGATCCGGGCGCCGACGGCCGCCGGGGTGAGCGCGTGCACGCCCTCGGCGGCCAGGATCTCCCGCGCCGCCTCCAGCAGGGCGGCGTGCTGGTTGGCCCGGTGATCCGCGACGGTCGCCGCGCTGATCCTCGGCATCTCCCCCTCCAGGGTTCCTACATGTCCGGGTCGCGACCTCCAGTATCCGGCCCGCCCGCCGCGACCCGCTCCGGCGGCTCGTCCTTCGCGACCGGCGTGCGGGGGAGCAGGAGGGTGACGCCGACTCCGGCCAGCAGCGCCAGCGCCGTGATGAACGTGACCCTGCGGGTCGCCTCGGCGGCCGCCTCGACCGCCGCCGCGTGGACCACCGGGTCGCGGAGCGCGGGGATGGCCGCGCCCGCGCTCTCCTCGACCGCGCGTGCCGCGCTCGTGCGCACCTGCGCGGGCCGGTCGGCGAGCCCGCGCTCGACGGCCGAGCCGAGTCCGGCCACCAGCACCCCGCCCAGGACGGCGACGCCCAGCGCCGCGCCGAGCTGGCGGACCGTGCTCTGCAGGGCGGACGCCCCACCGGACAGGCGGGCCGGCACGTCGGCCATGAGGACGCCGGTGAGCTGCGCGGTGGCGAAGCCGATGCCCGCGCCGTAGAGGAGCAGCCACGGCACGGGCCGCCAGGGGCCCATGTCCGGAGACAGGGACAGGCCGATCCCGGCCGCGCCGACGGCCTCCATGCCGAGGCCGATCCGCACGATGGCCCGGGGGGACCACCTCTTCGACAGTGGGGGGACCAGCCCGCCCGCGACGAAGGTGCCGAGGGCCAGCGCGGCGATGACGAGCCCCGCCCGGAAGGCGGTGTAACCGAGCGCGGACTGCAGGAAGAGCGGCAGCACGAGGATCAGGCCGAACTCGCCGAGCGCCACGATCACCGCGGCCAGCGCGCCGTAGCGGAAGCTCGGCAGCTCGAACAGTGTCAGGTCCACGAGAACCGGCCGTCCGGCCCGCTCCCGCCGCCGTTCGCGCAGGACGAGGGCGACCAGCGCGAGGATGCCGACGCCGAAGGCGAACGGCACGGGGGAGACGCTCTCGAACCGCAGGCCGAACAGGCCGGCGGTCCGCCGCGGCTCCCACCAGCCGTACTTCTGACCCTCGATCAGGGCGAAGACGACGCCGGTCGTGCCGAGCACGGCGAGGACGAGCCCGGCCAGGTCGCCGCCCGCCGTGTGGCCGTCGCGCGACTCGGGCACCCACAGCGAGCCGAGCAGGAGCAGCGCGCCGATGGGCAGGTTGATCCAGAACGCGGCCCGCCAGCCGTGGTCGGTGACCAGCCAGCCCCCCACCAGCGGGCCGACGGCGGCCATGCCGCCGATGATGGAGCCCCACACCGCGAAGGCGATCACCCGCCGGCGGCCCACGTAGACGCGGTTGATGATCGCGAGGGTCATCGGGACGGCCATGGCCGCCCCCACCCCCTGCACGGCCCGGACGCCGATGAGCATGGGCCCGTTCACCGACGTCGCCGCCAGCACGCTCGCCAGCAGGAAGACCGCCACGCCCAGGGCGAACAGGCGGCGCCTGCCGTACCGGTCACCGGCCCGGCCGAACGGGATGAGCAGCGCCGCGAACATCAGGGAGTAGATCGAGTTGACCCACTCCACGTCGGTGGCGCCGAGGCCGAGGTCGGCGATGATCGCGGGCACCGCCACGTTCACGATCGTGGCGTCGACGACGACCATCGACACGCCGGTGGCGAGCACGACGAGAGGGAGCCAGCTCTGGCGGGCGTTTGGCGACGACATGTCGCGAACTATAGCAACGCGGTGTCGCCAAACTCCTCACGAGGTGGCGCGGCGGGCGCGGGCCCGGCGTTTGCCCTCGTGCATGGCCTGGACGCGGGCGACCGGAATCGTGTGGCCTTCCTCGATCAGCTCGCGCGGCAGCCGCTGGGGCTCCGGCATGAGCGCGGCCCAGGGGTCGCTGTCGCGCAGCAGGCCCGCCGCCGTGCGCACGGTGAAGTCGCCGGGCGTGACCCGGTCCAGGTCGTCCCAGGGGACCGGGAACGACACCGGGACGCCGGGCCGTACGCGCGGGCTGTAGGCGGCGACCACGGTCGCGCCGCCGGACCGGGTCGAGTCGATGAACACCCTGTCCCCCCGGTCCTCCCGGATGAACGCCGTCGTGGCGAGGGCGGGGTCGAGGCGTTCGGCGCGTACGCCGAGCGCGCGGGTGGCCGCGGCGACGTCCTCCGTGGTGTGCGCCTCCAGCGGGACGAACACGTGCAGGCCCTTGGCGCCGCTGGTCTTCACCGCTCCCGCCAGGCCGGCGTCGGCCAGCGCCCGGCCGACCAGGCGTGCGGCGGCGACGGCCTGCGGGAACGCCTCGGCCGACGGCGGGTCGATGTCGAGCACGAGATGCGTCGGACGGTCCCACTCCCCGGCGTGGACGAGAGCGGGGTGATACTCCACCGCCCGCTGGTTGGCGAGCCACAGCAGGGTGCGCCGGTCGTCGCACAGGGCGTACGACACCCGCCGCTGGGACGACTCGGCCCACAGCGTGACCGTCCGCACGAAGTCCGGGGCGTAGGAGGGCACGTTCTTCTGCATGAACGGCGCCTGCCCCTGCCGCACCCGCACCACGGACAGCGGGCGCTCGCGCAGCACCGGGATGACGCGGTCGCGGATCGCGTCCAGGTAGTCGACCAGGTCGCGCTTGGTCGCGCCCGCGCCGTCGAACAGCGGCTGGTCGAGGTTGGTCAGCGTGACTCCGTCGCGAACCTCATCGCTGGTCATCCGATCACCATGCCCGCGACGGACCGCCGGAATCAACGCCTCCTCCAATCTCGCTCAATATGTGAGACATATTTGCTCGAATAGCGAGACATGTGGAACCGTGGCGGCATGGCGAACGAAGCCGCCGTGTACACCCACGGCCATCACGAGTCCGTTCTGCGCTCCCACCGCTGGCGTACGGCCGCCAACTCGGCGGCGTACCTGCTGGGTGCGCTGAAGCCCCACATGCGGATCCTGGACGTCGGCTGCGGCCCGGGCACGATCACCGCCGACCTGGCCGAACTGGTGCCGCGAGGTGAGGTGATCGGTGTCGACAGCGAGCCGGGCGTCCTGGAGCAGGCGCGCCGCGAGGCGGAGGGGCGCGGGCTGGGCAACGTGAGCTTCGCGACCGCCGACGTGCACGCGCTCGGCTACCCCGACGCGTCCTTCTGCGTCGTGCACGCCCACCAGGTCCTGCAGCACGTCGGCGACCCGGTGGGCGCGCTGCGCGAGATGCGCCGGGTGACCAAGCCGGGCGGGATCGTGGCGGTCCGCGACTCCGACTACGCCGGGTTCGTGTGGTATCCGCGGATCCCGGTCCTGGACGACTGGCTGGACCTGTACGGCCGGGTGGCCCGCGCCAACGGCGGCGAGCCCGACGCCGGGCGCCGGCTGCGCGCCTGGGCGAGGGAGGCGGGCTTCACCGAGATCACGTCGTCGTCGGCCACCTGGTGCTATGCCACCCCCGAGGAGCGGGCCTGGTGGGGCGGCCTGTGGGCCGACCGCACGGTCCAGTCCTCCTATGCCGGGCGCGCGCTCGAGGGCGGCCACGCCACCCGGGACGACCTGGACCGGATCGCCGGCGGCTGGCGGGAGTGGGCCGCGAGCGAGGACGGCTGGTTCAGCGTCCTGCACGGCGAGATCCTCTGCCGCGTGACCTGACCCGCCCGCACCCGCCGGAAGCCAGGGGGCAGGATGGAGGTGTGGCTGGCTGCCGCGTGCTGCCCGAGGAGGGGTGAGATGCGGTCGGCGGCGGGGGACCCGGTGACGCTGTTCCTGTGCGGCGACGTCATGCTGGGGCGGGGCGTCGACCAGGTCCTCCCACGCCCCGGTGACCCCGCGCTGGAGGAGTCGTGCATCCGGGACGCGCGGGAGTACGTCGGACTGGCGGAGGCGGCCAACGGCCCGATCCCGCGCCCGGCCGGCTACTCCTGGCCATGGGGCGACGCTCTCGAGGTGCTCGACGAGGCCGCCCCCGACGTACGCGTGCTGAACCTGGAGACGAGTGTCACCCGCAGCCGTGACTTCGCGCCCGGCAAGCAGGTGCATTACCGGATGAACCCGGCCAACATCACTGCCTTGGCCGTGGCCCGGCCCGACGTGTGCGTGCTGGCCAACAACCACGTGCTCGACTTCGGCGTACCCGGGCTCACGGAGACGCTGGACGCGCTGGCCGGGGCCGGGCTGGACCAGGCGGGCGCGGGACGGGACGAGGACGAGGCGCGGCGGCCCGCGGTCGTGGTCCTGCCGGGCGGCGGACGGGTCCTGGTGTTCGCGGTGGCGATGCCGTCCAGCGGCGTCCCCGGCGGATGGGCGGCGGCCGGGGACCGGCCCGGCGTCGCCTTTCTCCCCGGGCCCACCCGCGACACCGCGGCGGAGACGGTCCGGCGCGTACGGCAGGTCAAGCAGCCGGGGGACATCGCGGTCGTCTCCGTCCACTGGGGGTCGAACTGGGGCTACGAGGTCGGGGACGACCAGGTCGAGTTCGCGCACGCGCTGGTCGAGGGCGGCGTCGACCTCGTCCACGGGCACTCCTCCCACCATCCCCGGCCGGTCGAGGTGTATCGGGACCGGCTGATCCTCTACGGCTGCGGCGACTTCATCGACGACTACGAGGGCATCACCGGATACGAGGAGTACCGCGACGACCTGCGGCTGCTGTACCTCGTCACCGTCGAGGCGACGGCCGATGGCGCGACGGGGCGGCTGCTGGAGCTGCGGATGGCGCCGATGCGGGCCGTGCGGATGCGGCTGCGGCACGCCCGCCGTGAGGACCGCGAGTGGCTGCTGGCGACGCTCGACGGGATCTGCCGGGAGTTCGGGACGCGGGTCGGACCGGCGCCCGGCGGCACGCTCGCCCTCACGCCGGCCGCGTAGGAGGTGGTCACATGCTGGTCCGCGAGATCATGACGACGCCGGTGGTGACGATCAGGCGCACCGCGACGATCAAGCAGGCCGTCCGCCTGCTGTACGAGCAGGACATCACCGCCGTTCCGGTGGTCGACGCGGCCGGGCGGATGGTCGGCGTCGTCAGCGAGATGGACCTGCTGCGCGGCGAGTACGGCGCCAATCCCCGGGCGTTCCTGCGCCCCGAGGCCCTGCCCACCGGCAGGCCGCCCGCGCTCGTCGAGGAGGTCATGACGCCGCGGGTCGCCACGGTCGGGGACGGCGCCGACACCATGGACCTGGTCGAACTGATGATCACGACGGGGGTGAAGAGCGTTCCCGTCCTGCGCGACGACGAGCTCGTCGGGATCGTCAGCCGGCGCGACCTGATGGGCCTGCTGGCCCAGGGCGACGAGCGGATCCGCGAGGACGTGCTCGCGGCGCTGCGCGACTGCGCCGACACGGCGTCCTTCGGCGCGGCGGTGCGCGACGGCGTGGTCGAGGTGTACGGCCCGGGGGACGAGCGGTCGGCCCGGATCGCCGAGATGGTCGCCCGTACCGTCCCCGGCGTCGCCGACGTCGTCTTCCCCGAGGGGCTCGTCAGCTAGTCGAGGCGGTCGAGCACGTCCGCGGCGAGCCGTTCGAGGGCGGCGACCTGATCGCGGGTGAGCCCGTCGAAGAACAGGGTGCGCACGGTCTCCACGTGCCCGGGGGCCGCGGCCGTGATGGCCCGCCGGCCCTCCTCGGTGATCACGACGAACGCGCCCCTGCCGTCGTCCGCGCACTCCTCCCGTCTGACGAGCCCACGGCGCTCCATCCGGGTCAGGTGGTGGGACAGCCGGCTCTGCTCCCACTGGAGGTCGCGCTGCAGCTCGAACGGCCGCAGCCGCCCTTCCTTCCGGTCGGTGAGGTGCACGAGAACCTCGTAGTCCGCCAGGGACAGACCCGAGTCGGCCTGCAGTTGCCGGTTGAGCCGGGCCGTGAGGCGGCCCTGCATGCGCAGGTACGCCCGCCAGGCGCGCTGCTCGTCCGCGTCGAGCCACCGTGGGCTGTCCATGTCCCCAGGCTATCCGGAATCAATGACTCGTCATGTATGTTGTGGGGCACCAGTAGATGACGCATCATCTACATGGCGACGAGGAAAGGGCACTCATGACCACCACCAGGCTGACCCCTCGTGTGGACATCCGCCGGGCGGCCGAGCGTTTCGCCACCCGCATCCCCTGGCTGGATTCCAAGCACTCGTTCTCGTTCGGCGGCCACTACGACGCCGGCAACACCCACCACGGGCTGCTGCTGGTCAACAACGACGACGTCGTCCACCCCGGCACCGGCTTCGAGACGCACCCGCACCGCGACATGGAGATCGTCACCTGGGTGCTCCAGGGATCCCTGGTCCACCAGGACTCCGAGGGCCACTCCGGCGTCATCTACCCCGGCCTGGCCCAGCGCATGAGCGCCGGCACCGGCATCCTGCACTCGGAGAAGAACGACTCCTGGCGCCTGACCGGCGGCGACACGCACGACAAGCCGGTGCACTTCGTCCAGATGTGGGTGGTGCCCGACGAGCCCGGCATCGATCCCGGCTACGAGCAGCTGGAGATCGAGAACGAGCTGCTGGCCGGCGGCCTGGTGCCGGTCGCCAGCGGCATGGACAAGCACGCCGGCGAGGCCGCCATCCGGATCAAGAACCGGTACGCCGCGCTGTACGCCGCCCGTCTGCAGGCGGGCCAGAGCGTGGAACTGCCCGAGGCGCCGTTCCTGCACCTGTTCGTCCCCCGGGGAAGCGTCACCCTGGAGGGTGCGGGCACTCTGAAGACCGGCGACGCCGTACGCTTCACCGCCACCGGTGGGCAGAAGGTCACCGCCACCGAGCCCGCCGAGATCCTCGTGTGGGAGATGCACGCGACGATCGCCGCCTGACGATCCCGGAAGGAAACCCGATGCAGCAGTCAGAACCGCAGGTCGCCGACAACCCGGAGGCGAGCCGCTTCGAGATCACCGTGGACGGCGCCCTCGCGGGCTTCGCCGACTACCGGCTCAAGGGGCCGGCGATCTCCTTCACCCACACCGAGATCGACCCGGCCTTCGAGGGCCGGGGCCTCGGCTCGACGCTGGTCCGCGCGGCGCTCGACGCCGCCCGCGACGCCGGGCTGGAGGTCCTGCCGTTCTGCCCGTTCGTGCAGCGGTACATCGCGCGGCACCCGGAGTACCTCGACCTGGTGCCCGCCGATCGGCGGGCCCGGTTCTCCCTGGACGGCGGGGAGGGATCGAAGTGAGCCCCGGGGAGCCGGCGCTGTACGGCTGTACCGTCGCCGACGGCACAGAGCCGGAGAGCGTGCTCCTGCCCGGCCACGACGTGCCGCTCGGCCGCTACACGACCGTACGGCGGCTGCTCCCGCAGCGCCCGCGCCGCATGGTCGGCGCGTGGTGCTTCGTCGACCACTTCGGGCCCGAAGACGTGAGCGGCCGGCCGGGCATGCGGGTGCCGCCGCATCCGCACACCGGCCTGCAGACGGTCACCTGGCTCGCCGAGGGGGAGATCCTGCACCGCGACAGCCTCGGCAACGTCCAGACGATCGTGCCCGGGCAGCTCAACCTGATGACGGCCGGCCACGGGATCGCCCATTCGGAGCAGTCGCCGCCGGAGCGCCCGCCGGGCATGCACGGGCTGCAACTGTGGGTCGCGCTGCCGGAGGACGCGCGGCACGGCGAGGCGCGGTTCGAGCACCACGAGGCCCTGCCCGTGCTGCGTGACGGGGACGTCACGGTGACCGTCGTCGTGGGGGAGTCCGGGCCGCTGCGCTCGCCCGCCCTCGTGCACACCCCGCTGCTCGGGGCCGAGGTGCTGTTCGGTGGACCGGGAGAGCACAGGCTGCCGGTGGACCCGGCCTTCGAGACGGCGGTGCTGGCGATGTCGGGCACGGCCGGCGTCGCCGGGGTCGCGCTGGCGCCGGGCTCGCTGCTCTACCTCGGGCAGGGCCGTACGGAGGTTCCGATCGAGGCGGCGGGCCCGGCCCGGCTGTTCGTGCTGGGCGGCACGCCGTTCGAGGAGCCCCTGGTGATGTGGTGGAACTTCGTCGGCCGTTCGCACGAGGAGATCGCGCGGGCGCGCGACGACTGGGCACGGGATGAGTGGATACCGGGCGACCGCTTCGGCGTCGTCCCGGGCGGGGAGCGCCGGCTGCCCGCCCCCGATATGCCCACCGTGCGGCTGAAGGCCCGCGACCGCCACGGCCGCGTCCTCAGCTGACGGACGAGCCCGCCCGCCTTCTGGTGAAGCAGGTCAGCACGGCCAGCGCGGAGACCACGGTCATGCAGGCGAGCGCCCAGCGGTAGCCGGTCACGAGCTGCCCGACCGCGGTGGACGAGACGTGGGACAGCGTTCCCGCGAAGACGGCGTCGTGCAGCCCGGCCGGCAGCGGCACCGTGATGATCGACAGGACCAGCGCGGTGCCGACCACCACCCCGGTGTTCTGCAGCATCAGGCGCATGGCGTTGACGATCCCCAGCCGGTGCGACGGCACCCCGTGCAGGATCGCCGTGGTGTTGCTCGGCAGGAACATGCCCGAGCCGAGGCCGATCAGCACGAGGGCGGCCATGAGCGCCGCCGACGAGACGCCGGGGGAGATCAGGCACAGCAGGACGGCCAGGCCCGCCGTCGTCAGCGAGGTCGCGGCGAGGGCCACCGTGCGCGGGCCGAGGCGGCGCAGCACGAAGCCCGACGCGACCGACGCCGCCATCGCCGCGACCGAGAGCGGCAGCACCTTCACCGCTGCCCGCACCGGGTCTTCGCCGCGGACCGCCTGGAAGAACAGCGACACGAGGAGCACCACCCCGACGCGGGCCGTCGAGTTGAGGAACGACGCCAGAGTCCCCAGGGCGAACGTGACATCGCGGAACATCCGGATGTCCACCACGGGATGACGGGCCCGCAGCTCCCGCACGACGAACAGCGGTAGCGTCACCGCGAACACGACGAGCCCGGACACCACCATCGGATGCCCCCAGCCGAGCCGGGTCACCTCCGACAGCGCGAGCAGCAGGCCGCCGAGACAGGCGAGCACGAGCGCGTTCCCGGACAGGTCGAGGCCCCGGTCACGGCCCTGCGGAGGTCCGGGACGCAGGGCCGTCGCGCCCCAGACCAGGCACGCGATGCCGAGAGGCACGTTGTACCAGAACACCCAGCGCCAGCCGAGGTGCTCGGTGAACAGGCCGCCGAGCGCCGGGCCGGCGAGCTGGGCGATGGAGAACGACGCGGTGTAGACGCCCATCCCCTCGCCGAGCCGCGACTTGGGGAAGGCGTCGGTCACGAGGGCGGCGCTGTTGGTCAGCAGCATCGCCCCGCCCGCCGCCTGCACCACCCGCAACGCCACGATGATCCACGCGTCCGGCGCGAACCCGGCCAGCAGGCTGGCGACGGTGTAGGTGGCCAGGCCGCCGAGATACATCGCCCGCCGCCCGAACAGGTCGGCGAGCCGGCCGAACACGACCATGAGCACGGTCGTCGTGAGCTGGAAGGCGAGCAGGATCCAGCTCGCGGCGTCCGCGCTCGCGTGCGTCTGCCGTACGACCTGGGGGAGCGCCACGTTGAGAGCGCTGCCGCCGAGCGCGGTCAGGACGCTGGCCATGCTCACGACCGACAGCGTCCGCCAGGCGTGGCGCAGCCGCTCCCGCTCGCCGGGGTCCGCCGCGACGGCCTGCGGCACGGCCGTCATCGTCCGGCGAGCTGGGTCATGACCGGCTCCTCCCTACCGAATTCTAGATTCCATTACTAGAATCACGTTCACGAGCGGTCGGGTCAAGGCCGAGTCAAGGGAGCTGCGCATGGGCGGAATCGTGGAAGGCCGTGTCGTGATCGTCACGGGCGCCGCGCGGGGCATCGGGCGGGGACACGCGCTGGAGTTCGCGCGCCAGGGCGCCAGGGTCGTCGTGAACGACCTGGGCGCGGAGGTCGACGGCACGGGGTCGTCCACCGGCGCCGCGGGCGAGGTGGTGGAGGAGATCAGGGCCATGGGCGGAGAGGCAGTGGTCGACGGCGAGGACGTCTCCGACTTCGACGGCGCGCACCGCATGATCAGGAGGGCGGTGGAGACCTTCGGCGACCTGCACGTCCTGGTCAACAACGCGGGCATCCTGCGCGACCGGATGCTCGTCAACATGACCGCCGACGAGTGGGACGCGGTCATCCGGGTGCACCTGCGCGGCACCTTCGCCCCGCTGCGGCACGCCGCCGCCTACTGGAGGTCCAGGGCCAAGGCGGGCGAGCCGGTGGACGCCCGGGTGATCAACACCACGTCGTCGTCCGGCATCTACGGCAACGCCGGCCAGGGCAACTACGGCGCGGCCAAGGCGGGAATCGCGTCGCTGACGATCATCGCGGCCAAGGAGCTGGCGCGTTACGGCGTGACGGTCAACGCGGTCGCGCCCGCCGCGCTCACCCGGATGACGGAGAACCTCATCCCGGGCGGGAGGCGGCCGGCCGAGGGCGGCTTCGATCCGGCGGCGCCGGACAACATCGCGCCGCTGGTGGTGTGGCTGGCGAGCGCGCGGTCGCGGGGGATCACGGGACGGGTCTTCAACGTGCGCGGCGGGCACATCAGCGTGGCCGAGGGCTGGCACGCCGGGCCGGGGGTGGACAAAGACGCCCGGTGGGACCCGGCCGAGCTGGGCGAGGTGATCCCCGGCCTGGTGGACAAGGCCGCGCCGAACGCCCTCACCAGCGGGCGCATCCCGGACGGGGAGGCCTGACATGCCGCTCGACCACGGTCTGATCGGGGTGGAGGGCCCGCCGCACGAGCGGTCGTGGACGTCCGCCGACACCCTGCTGTACGCGCTGGGCGTCGGAGCGGGCACCGAAGAGCTCGCCTTCACCACGGAGAACTCGGCGGGGGTCCGCCAGCGGGTGCTGCCCACCTTCGCGGTGCTGGCCGCCCAGGCGCCGACGGGGCGGCGGCTCGGCGACTTCGATCCGGCCATGCTCGTGCACGCCGAGCAGGCCTTCGAACTGCACCGCGAGCTGCCGGCCGCCGGTCGCGTGCGGACGACCTCGACGGTGACCGGCGTCCACGACAAGGGCTCGGGGGCGCTGGTGACGATCGAGGCCAGGGCGGCCGACGCCGAGAGCGGCGAGTCGCTGATCACGAGCCGCAGCTCGGTGTTCATCCGGGGCGAGGGCGGCTTCGGCGGCGACCGGGGTCCTCGCGACGACTGGGCCGAGCCCGGCAGGGCGCCCGACCACACGGTGACCTACGAGACCCGCCAGGACCAGGCGCTGCTCTACCGCCTGTCCGGGGACCGCAACCCGCTGCACTCCGACCCCGTCTTCGCCGCCCGCGCCGGCTTCGACCGCCCGATCCTGCACGGCCTGTGCACGTACGGCTTCACGGGCCGGGCGCTGCTGCACGCGGTGGCGGGGTCCGATCCGGCACGCTTCGCGGCCATGTCGGGGCGGTTCAGCAAACCGGTCTACCCGGGCGAGACGCTGACCGTGTCCATCTGGGTGTCCGGCGACGGCGCGACGGCGCTGTTCCGTACGGCGAAGGAGGACGGCACCGTCGTGCTCGACCGGGGCAGGGCCGCCTTCCGCCCCGCGTGAGGGGACGCGCCGGGGCCGATCGGGAGGCGGGACGCGGCCCGCGACGGCCGCGGGACCCCCGCCGGGGCGAGTGCGGGCGAGTGCGGGCGGGGGTGGGCCGAGCGGGTGCCGCCGGGGTCAGCCCTGAGCGGCCCCGGCGCCGTCCGTGACGCCGGTCGCGCCCGTGGTGTCCTCGTGGGTGGCCAGGGGGTCGCCGAAGCGGCGGATCAGCGCGACCGCCGCCTCGACGACCTCCCCGGCCTCCTCCTCGGTCCCGCTCGTCGCGACCTCGCGTCCGGCCTCGCCGATCACGCTGGTGAGGACCGAGACGGTCAGGCGGTCGGTCGGGGTGTTCGCCGCGCCGAGCAGGACGGCGTTCTGCCGGACCCACTCCCGGCCGCGGGTGCGCCGCATCAGCTCGAACCCCGGCGGGCCGTCGCCGTCCATGAACAGCCGGGCCAGGTCGCGCCGCTGCCAGGACCCTTCCAGGAACGCCCTGGCCCCGGCGATGAACAGCTCGACGGGGTCCTTCACGCCCGCCTGCTTCGCCGCGGCCACGCTGGACGCCGCGGCCTCCTCGTGGGCTGCCTGGTGCTCCTCCCACAGCGCGAGGAACAACTCGGTCTTGCCGCCGAAGTGGTGGTAGAGGCTGCCCACGCTGGAGCCCGCGCGCTCGACGACGTCGGCGACGTTGGCGTCGGCGAAGCCGTGCTCGGAGAAGACCTCGCGGGCGGCCTGAAGCATGCTCTTACGCGTCTGGGCGGTGCGGCTCCACTCCCACGAGCCGCTCCTGCCGCCGGGCTTGCGTGCCATACGGGCTCCTCGTTCCAGGGACGGCACCATCGTAGCCCGTCGAATTCTAGAAAGTGATTCCAGGCCTCTTGACACCCTTGGGGCGGCTAGCCAGGCTGGAGTCACTTCCTAGAGAGCAATTCTAGAAAAGAGTCGCGTCGATGGACTTCTCCCTGAGCCCCGAGGAATTGCAGATCCGTGACACCATCCGCGCGTTCGTGGAGCGGGAGGTCATGCCGCTCGAACCCGAGGTGCTGCGCAGCGAGCGCGCCGGCGGCCCGGGGCTCGATCCCGAGGTCCTGAACGACCTGCGGCTCAAGGCGAAGAAGATGGGCTTCTGGGGCATCAACACCCCCGAGGAGTACGGCGGGGCGGCCCTGGGCCCGGTCATGTCCGCGATCATCGCCATGGAGATGGGGCGGACGTTCGTCCCGTTCAGCTTCGGCGGCTCGGCCGACAACATCCTCTACGCCGGCACCGAGGAGCAGAAACGGCGCTACCTCATCCCCACCATCGAGGGCGAACGCCGGTCCTGCTTCGCCATCACCGAGCCGGGCGCCGGCTCCGACGCCCGCAACATCCGTACGCGTGCCGTCAAGGACGGCGGCGACTGGGTCATCAACGGCGAGAAGACCTTCATCACCGGCGGCAGCGAGGCCGACTTCGTGATGGTGTTCGCCGTGACCGACCCGGACAAGGGCGCGAACGGCGGCGTCACCTGCTTCCTCGCCGACCGCGACATGGGCTGGAAGTCCGAGCCGATCCCGACCATGGGGCAGTGGGGCCCGGCCTCGCTGGTGTTCGAGGACGTCAGGGTGCCGGAGGAGAACATCCTCGGCGAGCTCGGCAAGGGCTTCGAGCTGGCGATGCAGTGGATCGGCCAGGGCCGCTACATGATCCCCGCACGGGCGGTCGGCTCGGCCGAGCGCATGCTCCAGATGGCGATCGACTACGCCGGGATCCGTGTCTCGATGGGCAAGCCGATCGCCGAATACCAGGCGATCCAGTGGATGATCGCCGACTCGCAGGTGGAGATCGAGGCGGCCAAGTGGCTCACGCTGCACGCCGCCTGGCGGGTGCAGCAGGGCATGGACGCCCGGCACGCGTCCTCGATCGCCAAGCTGAACGGCGCGGTCATGGCCAACCAGGTCGTCGACCGCGTGCTGCAGATCCACGGCGGCATGGGCTACACCAAGGAACTGCCCATCGAGCGGTGGTATCGCGAGCTGCGCCTGTTGCGGATCTTCGAGGGCACCGACGAGATCCAGCGCCGGACGATCGCCCGCAACCTGCTCAAGGGCCACGCCCGCCTCGGCACGATCGGGGAGTGAGGATGCCGGTAGGAGAGCTGTTCAACCCCCGGTCGATCGCCCTGGTCGGCGCGACGGACAAGTCCGGCTGGTCGATCAGCACGCTGACCAACCTCCGTACGCACGGCTTCCGCGGGCCCGTTCACCTGGTCAACCCGCGCGGCGGCGTGGTGCACGGCGAGCAGGCCTGCCGCAGCCTGGCCGACATCCCCGGCCAGGTCGACCTCGCGTACGTGATGGTGCCGACCACGGCCGTGCTGCCCGTGCTGCGTGAGGGGGCCAAGCTCGGCATCCGCCACTACGTGATCCTCACCGCCGGATTCGGGGAGACCGGCCCGGAGGGCGCCGCCCTCGAGGCGGAGATCATCGGCTTCGCGCGGGAGAACGACCTCACCGTGCTCGGCCCGAACGGCAACGGATTCATCAACGCCGCCGGGGACGTCACGCCGTACGGCCTGCCGATCCCGTCCCCGCTGCTGCGCGGGCCGGTCGGCGTGGTGCTGCAGAGCGGCGCGCTGGCCAGCTCGGTGCTCGGCTTCGCCCAGGCCCGCAACGTCGGGATCAGCCTGCTCACCTCGATGGGCAACGAGTCGCTCGTCACCGTCACCGACGTGATCGACTACCTGGTGGACGACCCCGCGACCAAGGCCATCGCGCTGTTCCTCGAGTCGGTCCGCGATCCGGCGGCGTTCTCCCGGGCGGCGCGCCGGGCGCTGCTCGCGGGCAAGCCGATCGTCGCACTGAAGATCGGGCGCAGCCGGCTCGCCTCGCGCACCGCCCAGGCCCACACCGGCGCGCTCGTCGGGGACGACAACGTGATCGACGCGGCGTTCCGGCAGCTCGGGGTGGTGCGGGTGCGGTCCCTGGAGGACCTCATCATCACCGCCGGCCTGCTGGCCGAGGTGGGCCCGCTGCCGGGCCCGCGGATCGGCGTCGTCACGCCCTCGGGCGGCGCGTCGGAGATCATCGCCGACCGGGCCGAGGACGAGGGGCTGGAGCTGCCGGCGTTCGCCCCGGAGACCGTCGCCCGGCTGCGGGAGATCGTGCCCTCCTTCGGGACCGTGCAGAACCCCCTCGACGTCACCGGATATGTGCTCATCGACCGCACGCTGCTCGGCCGCGCGCTGGAGGCCGTCACCGCCGACCCCGGGGTGGACGCGGTCATGCTGCTGTCGGATCTCCCGCGTGTCGCACCGCCCGACCCCGCGCCCGTGTACGCCATGTTCTCCGCGAGCGCCAAACGCATCGCCGAGGCGCCGAGGCCGGTCGTCGTCGTGGGCAACGTGCTGACCGACGTCACCGAGTTCGGCCGCGACGTCCAGCGGGAGGCCGGGTTCCCGTACGTCGCGGGCGGCATCGAGCACGGCATGCACGCCATCGGCGCGGCCGTCCGATGGGGACGGGCGTACCGGGCCGCCGTGGCGGCGGACGGCGCGGCCCAGACGAGGGCCGTGGCGAGGGCAGTGGCGAGCGCCGCGGCGGGCGAGCCCGGGACAGGTGTCTGGGCCGAGCACCGGGCCGCCGCGCTGCTGGCGTCCGCCGGGATCCCGGTCGTGCCCGGCGAGCTCGTGTACGACGAGGAGTCGGCCGTGGCGGCGGCGGTCGGGTTCGGCTACCCGGTCGTCCTCAAGGTCGCCGCCGACGGGCTCGGCCACAAGAGCGACGTCGGCGGGGTCCGGCTGGGCCTGGCCGGCGCGCGGGCCGTCGGACGGGCCTATCGCGAGGTCGTGGCCGCCGCCGCGGCGGTTCCCGGTGCCGGTCGCGTGGGCGCGCTCGTCCAGCCACAGCGCGGCGGCGGCGTCGAACTGCTGGTCGGCGTCGTACGGGACCCCGCGTGGGGGCTCACCCTGGCCGTCGGCCTGGGCGGGATCTGGGTCGAGGCGCTGCGCGACACGGCGCTGCGCGTGCTGCCGGTGGACGCGGCCGAGGTGCGGCGGGCGCTGGACGAGTTGCGCGGCGCCGCGTTGCTGCGGGGCGCCCGCGGCGCCGAGCCGGCCGACCTCGACGCCGTCGCCGAGGTCGTGGCCCGCGTCGCCGCCTTCGCCGGGAGCCTCGGCGACGACCTGGAGTCGCTGGAGATCAACCCCCTCCTCGTCCGCGGCTCCCGCGTGGAAGCCCTGGACGCCCTCATCACCTGGCGCGGCTGAAACCTCCCGCCTCGTCGTCCGTCCGTCCCGGGCCGTCGCGCGGACGGACGACGAGGCCGCCGCGGTGCCGAATTCTCCGGGTATTCGAGCACCGAACGGACCGGGATATTCCTCCGCGTCCGAAAACCGAATTCGTGAAGCCGGTCCGGGTCGCTCCGCCCGCCTCGATCAGTGACCGGTATATCGCCGCCGGTGAAACTCGCAGCTCCGCTTGCCTGCGGTGACGCACGTACGCGCGGGCAGCGCCGAGAGTCGTGAAACGTACCCCCGGGAATTGTTTGACACCGGATTTCGAGTGGTTGACGATCACATTGAAATCGGTTCCATCGCACGCCATCCGGAGGGGGATCGATGCGTTTTCTTCGGGGTTCGTCGAGGATCGGTGCGGCCGGGCTTCTCCTGGCCGCGTTGTTCACGAGTCCCGCCCATGCGGCGCCCGCCGAGGTGCCGGACGGTTACGGCTGCGCGGTGACCTACACCAGCGTCGGGTGGACCACCGGTTTCTATGCCATCGTGACGATCTCCAACACGGGCACCCGGGTGTTCAGCCCCTGGATCCTGCAGTTCGTCTTCCCCGGCAGCCAGACCCTCACCGTCGGCTGGAACGGGACGTTCTCCGCGACTCCGCCGAGCGTCCAGGTCACCAATCCGGTCTGGCGCACGAGCATCGATCCCGGCACGAGCTTCCAGACCGGCTTTAACGCCAACGGGGCCGACGAGCACCCCTCCGGCTTCACGCTCAACGGCATTCCCTGCTCCGTGACCTTCGAGCCCATCGCGTGACGACGCCGACTTCGGCACCGCCGTCGGGGACGTGATTCAGGATCTCGTCCAGATCCACGCCTCGCCGTCCTCGTCGTAGGAGGGGTTGCCGCCGACCGCGAAGACCGTGTCCCTCCCGGGGAGCTTGACCAGGTCGAGCACCTCCGGGGCGTTGCCGGTCCTCGGTGTCTTCTCGTACGTCCAGGAGCGCCGGTCGAAGTGCAGCAGGATCCGTTTGTTCTCGGAGTGATAGTTGGACGCGCCGAGCCACACCCCGCCGTGGCCGTCCGACGCCACGGCGTTGAACGAGACCGCGTCCGCCGGAAGGCCGGAGACCGGGTTCCACCGGTCGCCGTTCCAGCGCATGAGCATCGCGGTGGCCGAGCCGTCACCGGGCGGCAGGATCGATCCCGCGACCCAGACCTCCCGTTCCGACACCACCGCCAGGTCCGTGAATTCGGCCGTGGCGCCGCCGGGCCACGGGGGCGGCGGCACGGCCGTCCAGCGGCGCCCGTTCCAGTGCTCGACCGAGGACACGGTGTCTCCGTCCTCGGTCAGTGCCCACAGGTCACCGGAGGCCGTGGCGCCGAGGTGGCGGACAGCCTGCCGGGCCGGTCGGGGCACGACCGACCAGCCGGCGGGGGACCGGCGCGCGAGCACGGGACGCCAGTCGGGCTCCTCGGCGGTGCCGTGGTCCTGGGCCGCCGCGACCCACGCGTCCGCGGGTCCGGTGACCACGGCGTCATCCAGGACGATCGGGAGCTTCCCCGGCGGCCGCCCCCGGGCCGACCACCGCCGGCCGTCCCACTGCCAGGCGTTCGCGTGATTGTCGAAGATCCAGACGTTGCGGGGGGACGTCGCGGACACCACGGCCGGATACCGCAGGCCCGGCGGAAGCGGCGCGGCCCGCCAGGTGTGCCCGTCCCAGCGCAGGACAGTGCCGGTTCGCCGGTTCTCTCCTGGGGTGCCGACCGCCCAGGCCTCGCCGCCTCCGGTCACGGCGACACTCAGCATCACGGCGCCGGCGTCGGCCGTTCTCGTCTGCGTCCAGGTGCCGCCGGACAGCGACGGGACCACCTCGGGCCGGGCCGAGACCGCCGGCCTGCTGGGTGTGGGGCCGGGGGAACGGAGTCCGGAGCCTGGGGAGCGGAGTGCGGAGCCGGGGGAACGGAGTGCGGAGCCTGGGGAACGGAGTGCGGGGCCGGGGGAGCGGCCCGCGTCCGCTCCGCCACCGCCGCCCGAGCATCCGATCGCGGCGGCGCTCAGTACGCCGATCGCGGCAAGCCGCCCGATCACCATGATTTCCGGTCGCATCGCCCCATGATCGGCGCGGCGCGGCGAGCTGTCCCGGAAACGGGCGAACGAGCCTTGTCCGGAACGTGCCCGGATCGGCCCTGCTCAGAACTGCAGCTCGGCCCAGTCGACAACGAGGGGAATGGGGTTGCTGACGGCGGGAGCCTCACCGGGCTCGTCCTTCATCAGGGTGCCGATGTGCTTGTAGAGCATCGACGCCTTGTCGAGCCGGTAGCGTTCGATGGCCGACACGCCGGTGCGGTCGAGCCGGACGATCCAGTAGTGCGGGATGCCGGCCTTGGCGTACTCACCGAATTTGTCGGTCGTGTCCTGGGTCTCCGAACCCGGAGACACGATCTCCACCACGAGCAGCGCGTGCTCGGCGCGAAGACGTTCGCCACGCTCGCGGTCCAGGCAGCGGTACAACGCGACGTCGGGCCTGCGGTTGAGCAACGGCAGGTCCCGCAGGCGCAGATCCACGTCGTTGTTGACCGTGAGGCACTCATGCCCCTTGCCCATCGCGGCGCGGGCGTACCGCTCCAGCAGGTTCGCCCAGCCGCAGCGCGATCGCCTCGTTGGTCAGGCCCGCGGCCATCCGCTCCAGGATCTCCGTCTCCCTCTCGGTGAGCTGCGGGAACGGCCCGGAGGGCGGGGCCGCGGCGAAGACGCGTTCGGCGACGGCGGCGTCGAGGATCGCCTGGTTGGCGTAGACCGCCGCGAGAGCGCGCAGGATCTCCTCCGAGGACGCGTCCTTCAGGACAAAGCCCCGGGCCCCGGCCCGCAGGGCCTTCCTGACCAGGGCGTCGTCGGAGTGCATGGTGAGGACGAGCACGCGGACGTCCGGCGCCCGCCTGCGGATCCGCTCGATGGCCTCGACCCCGCCGCCGCCCGGCATGTGCAGGTCCATCACGACGACGTCGGGCCGCGTGCCCAGGGTCGTCTCCTCGGCGGAGGCGGTGTCCCAGGCCTCTCCCACGACCTCCACGTCGGGCACGCTCTCGAGCAGCCGGCACAGGCCCATGCGGAACACGGGTGGTCGTCGGCGACCACGACTCTCATGGCAGCTCCAGCGGGAAGACGGCCGTGACGGTGGCCCCGCGGTCCGCCGTGATCGCGAACCGGCCCCCGATCGAGGTTACGCGCCGCCGCATGGACGAGATGCCGATCGCCTGCTGCCGTGCCCGGTCCAGCTCGGCCGTCAGACGCGCCGCGGCGAGGGCCGCCGCGACGTGGTGACCGAGCTCGGCGATGAGTCTCAGGTCCTTCGCGCCGTACGGCTCACACCTGGCCCGCCGGCCGACGACCAGCGTGCCGAGGCGCTCTCCCTGGGCGACCAGCGGCACCTCGACGGGTTCGGGCTCCGGATCGCCGGATCTCGCGATCTCCTCCGGCAGGCCGTCGGTCAGCAGCGCGACCGCCACCCCCGGGCTGCGCAGGGCGGCGGCGACCAGCGCGGCCTGGGGGGAGACGGCCCGGCTGAGGGCCGTCCCGAGTAGCGCCACCGCGGCGAGGTAGCCCGAGAACATGAGACCGGTGACGGTCAGGTAGACGAACGTCCGCCGGATGACGAGGTCGATCCCGTACAGGCGGTGTCTCAGGACCGCGAGCGCGATCGCGACCGTCGGCGCGATGGGGATGAGCAGGATCGCCGCCTGGCGCGCGTGGTGGGGCAGCAGGCCGCCGGCGATCTCGATCAGGACCACGTAGCCTGCGGCGTACAGCAGGTAGGCGATCTGCCGGCGGGCCTCCGGTCCCGACCTGATCCATCGGACGACCAGGGACGCGGTGGCGGCCAGCGCCACGACGATCACGGCGGCGGCGATGAGGTTCCAGGGGCGCCCGACGGCGGCCAGGACCGTGACGAGCAGCCCGGCCCAGACCACAGGCCGCCATCGGGGCGTGACCGGGCGTCCGTCCGGGAACAGCGCGGGCAGCACGGTGAAGAACGGCACGAAGAAGAACGCCCAGATCCAGCCGTGCCCACTCGGCGGCGCCCCAGCCGGGCCAACGGCCGGCGGAGTAGCCCCACAGCAGCACCCCCAGGGCCGCGGCCGTGCCCATCGACAGCAGCACGAGGCCGATGCGGCTGCCCTCGCGTGACCGGATCAGCGCCACTCCCGCGACCGTGTGCACGACGGCCTGCGAGGCGTTCTGCGCGAGCGCCCACTCCATCCCCGTCGCCCGGAACACGAAGGCGCAGCCGGCGACGGTGCCCGCGAGCACCACGGCCGCCAGTGTCTGTGCCGCCCGTTCCACGAGATCAGCGTCCGCCGCCGGCCTCAGGCGTGTCCGGCTGGCACCGGGCGGCGCAGGCCGTACGCCATCAGGCAGAGCCCGAACGCCGCGAAGGCGACGGCCCCGCCGTACGGCACGAGGAATTCGAGCACCAGCCCCGCGAGGGTGGCGGCCCCCCACCAGCGCACGCCGCGGTCGAGCAGGAAGGCCAGGCCGATGACCAGGACTCCCAGGTAGAAGACGTACACCAGCATCTCGATCACCATGAAGCCGCTGGGCAGGTCGCCCCGCTGCTGCCCGGCCTTCCCGGCGGTCATCGGGCGTGATTCCCGGCCGGCCGGGAGATCCCGCCGGGACGGCCGGGCGGGGCCCTCCGGCGGGAGCTCCGGAGGGCCGTCGTGCCGGGGTCAGGGGCGATGGTTCGACAGGACGAGGGTGGCGGCGGAGGCGAACATGCCGCCGTTGCCGAGGACCACGCTGATCTCGGCGCCGGGCACCTGCGCCGCGGCCTCGCCGCGCAACTGCCGTACGGACTCCTGGATGGCGAACATTCCGTACATGCCGGTGTGGGTGTAGGAGAGGCCGCCGCCGTTGGTGTTGAGCGGCAGGCGGCCGCCGGGGGAGGTGTGGCCCTCGGCGATGAACGGCCCGGCCTCGCCGCGCTTGACGAAGCCGAGGTCCTCCAGCCCGTAGACGGGCACGTGCGCAAAGGCGTCGTAGATCATGAGGTGGTCCACGTCGTCGTGCGAGATCCCCGCCTCGGCGAAGGCGGCCTCGCCGGAACGGCGGAAGGCGGCGGAGGTGGTGAAGTCCTCCATCTGGGAGATGATCGGCGACTCGGCGGACTCGCCGGAGCCGAGCAGATGGACCGGCGATCTGCGGGCGCGCTCCTCGGTCGTCACGATCAGCGCCCCGCCGCCGTCGGTGACGAGGCAGCACTCCAGCAGATGGAAGGGATAGGCGACCATCCGGGAGGCGAGCACGTCCTCGACGGTGATCAGGTCCTGGAACATGGCTCGCGGGTTGAGGTGCGCCCACCGGCGCTGCGCCACCGCGACCTCCGCGAGCTGCTCGTGCGTGAGCCCGGTCTCCTTCATGTAGCGCAGCGCCGTCAGCGTGAACATCGTGGGCGGGCCGAGCACGCCGTACGGCAGCTCGAACTGGCCGATCAGGGAGTCGGGGCCGAGGGCCGGGCGGGGTGCGCCGACCCGCGACCGCCCGGACTCGCCGTGGGTGACGAGCACGGTGGTGCACAGGCCGGCCCGGATGGCCGCCGCGGCGTGCCGTACGTGGAAGAGGAAGGACGAGCCGCCCACGCCGGTGCCGTCGAGCCAGGCCGGGGTGACGCCGAGGGCGTGCGCGATCTGGATCGGGCCGGGCACGCCCACGGTGGCGACGCCGTCGATGTCGTCCTTCGTCATCCCGGCGTCGGCGAGAGCGTTGCGCGCCGCCTGAAGGTGGAGCTGTGCGGTGGACATGTGGGGGAGCTTGCCGAGCTCGTCGGTCTCGGCCGCGCCCGCGATGACGATGTTCATCGGACGGGACCCCCAGCGGGCTCGAAGAGCGGGACGTGCACGTCGCCGCGCCGCTCGAACACCACGCGCAGCGCCATGTCCAGGGGCAGGTTCTGCGGTGTGATCTCCACGCCGACGATGTTCGTCATCATCCGCACGCCCTCCTCCAGCTCCACGACCGCGATCGCGTACGGCCCGTCGTCCTCGAAGCCGGGAGCCGGGCGGTGGCTGATCACGTACGAGTAGAGGGTGGCCCTGCCGCTCGCCGTCACCCACACGACGTCGTCCGAGCCGCAGTGCGGGCAGGCGGGCCGTGGATAGAAGTAGTGCCGCGCACAGGCGCGGCAGCGTTGGATCCGCAGGCGCCCCTCCGCCGTGCCGTCCCAGAACGGCTGGGTCTCCGGGGTCGGTTTCGGGACGGGCTTGTGTGATGCGGTCATCGTTCTCCTGCCACCCGGAAGGTGAGTCTTAGAGTCGAATTCTAGAACTCAAATCTAGATCTGGCGAGGGCCGATGTCGCGGGCCGGGCTTCGATCGAAATCCTAGAATCTCATTCTAGTCATCCGGTGCCGGAAGAACACGTCCTCACGGCCTTGACTCCGGCCGTGAGGAGGCGGAGCATTCGTAGAAATGAATTCTAGAGCTGCCTTCTAGAACTCATCGCCGGGACGGGGGCTGACGAGAAAGGCATGTCGATGGGCCTGTCCTACGTACGCGAGCTCGACGAGTACCCCACCGGTGCGCGTCGCATGAAGATCCTCACGATGGCCGTGCTGGCCGTCCTCATCGGCTCCTATGAGGCGCAGATCGCCCCGGTGGTCCCGCTGCTGCTCAAGGACCTCGACATGTCCCTCGCGACGTACGGCGCGGTGTCCGGGGCGGCGGCGGTCGCGGGGGCCGTCGCGTCGGCGCTCGGCGGCAGGCTCACCGACCGGCTCGGCCGGGTACGCCTGCTGGTTCCGTTGATGCTGCTGACCGCCCTGTGCTGCTTCGCCATGACACTCGTCCACAGTCCACGGGATCTGCTGATCGCCAGAATCGTGCTGGCCTTCGTCGACGGAGTGGCGATGGCGAGCACGGCGCCGCTGGTCCGTGACTTCTCGCCACGCCTCGGCCGGGCTCAGGCGTTCGGCTTCTGGACCTGGGGCCCGGTGGGGGCGAACTTCCTCGCCGCCGCCGTGGCGGGCTGGACGCTGCCGATCTTCAACGACTCCTGGCGGTCGCAGTTCGTCATCATGGGCTGCTTCTCGCTCGTCATCTCGATCGTCATCGCCCTCAACATCGCCGATCTGTCGCCCGAGCTGCGCGCGCAGATCCAGCACACCGAGCGCCGGGCCAGCGACGTCGTCGACCTGACCAAGCCGGCCAGGGTCTCCTCGCTGTTCGCCCGGCCCAACATCTGGGCCCACGTGGTCGGCATCTCGCTGTGGCTGGTGCTCTACATCACGCTCACCCTGTTCGGCCAGACCATGCTGGTCGGCGCCCTGGGCGTCACGGCCGCCGAGGCGTCCACGATCATGGCGTGCTTCTGGAGCCTCAACCTGGTCACGCTGATCGTCGCCGGCCGCGTCTCCGACCGCACCCAGCTGCGCAAGCCGATCACACTCGCCGGCACCGTCGCGGCCGTGCTGGTCACCGCCTACCTGGCGTACATCCTCGGCGGCGAAGGCGTCTCCAGCGGCCTGCTCATGGTCGTCGGCGCGCTGCTCGGCGGCTCGCTCGGCGTGGCGTACGCCCCCTGGATGGCCAACTACTCCGAGGACGCCGAGGACGTCGACCCCCGGCTGCAGGGCACGGCCTGGGGCCTGTTCGGCTTCCTCACCAAGGCGATCGCCGTGGTCGGCCTGCTGGTCATCCCGCACGTGGTCGAGGCCACGAGCTGGCAGACGTGGCTGGTGGTCTCCCTGGTGTGCCTGGCGCTGTTCGCGCCCGCCGTCTTCCTGTTCCACGGCCCGTGGCGGCGCGAGCGGGCCGAGGCGGCCGGCCGGGAGGCCAGGGTCGCGGTGGCGGACTAGAACCCGGGCCGGGCGGGCGGGTAACCCGCCAGGCCCGTGCCGAGCAGGCCGAAGACCCGCTCGACGTCCGCGCGGTGGGCGCGCTCGATCTCCTCGTCGGGCTCGCCCTCCGCGACCCGCTGCCGCAGCCGCCGGTAGAGCGTCCGCTGCGCGCCGACCAGCGTCGAGGCGACGATGCGCGGCAGCGGGTCGCCGGGCTCGGCGCCCGCCTCGGCCGCCAGCGCGTCGGCGAGCACCCGGACGATCCGCTCGTTGACCTCGTGCATCTTGCGCTGTAGTGAGGGGTTGCCGCTGACCAGGTCGAAGAAGCTGCGCGGATGGACGAGGTCGCGCCGCATGCCGGGGACGAGCCCGGTCTGCGCCAGGCACAGCGCCCGGAAGGAGTCGAGGATCGAGACCCCGGCGGGACGGTCGGTGACCGCCGCCAGGGACATCGCCTCCCGGTCCTCCGCCCGGTAGAAGACCAGGTCCTCCTTGGTCGGGAAGTGGTTGAACACCGTCTTCTTCGACACCTGGGCGGCCGCCGCGATCTCGTCCACGGTGACCTCGTCGAACCCCCTGGCCCGGAAGAGCGCGTTGGCGGTGTCGGCGATGAGCTGCCGGGTCTTGTTCTTCTTCAGCTCCCGCAGCCCGCTCATGGGGGACAGCGTATCGGTCGCATTGGTTACACCTGGTGTACGGTTACACCAAGTGTAATTAGGGGGCGGGATGACGCATCCGGCGGTGGTCGCCACCGGGCTGACCAAGCACTACGGCGACGTCGAGGCCGTACGCGGCATCGACCTGACCGTGCACAGAGGGGAGGTCTTCGGCTTCCTCGGCCCTAACGGCGCGGGCAAGTCCACGACGATCAGCATGCTCTGCACCCTGACCAGGCCCACGTCCGGCGAGGCCCGCGTGGCCGGCCACGACGTGGTGCGCGAACGCGACGACGTGCGGCGCTCGATCGGGCTGGTCTTCCAGGACCCGACGCTCGACGGCTACCTGACGGCCGAGCGCAACCTGCGCTTCCACGCCGAGCTGTACGGCGTGCCCCGCGCGGACGTCGGCCCGCGGTTGCGGGGCGTGCTCGAGATGGTGGGGCTGTGGGACCGGCGCAAGGCCAGGGTCGCCACGTTCTCCGGCGGGATGAGACGGCGGCTGGAGATCGCCCGCGGGCTGCTCCACTCGCCGCGGGTGCTGTTCCTCGACGAGCCCACCGTGGGCCTGGACCCGCAGACCAGGAGCTCGATCTGGTCCTACATCCGGGAGCTGAAGGAGGCCGAGGACATCACGGTCTTCCTGACCACCCACTACATGGACGAGGCCGAGCACTGCGACCGCATCGCCATCGTGGACGGCGGCCGGATCATCGCGCTCGACACCCCGGACGCGCTGAAGGCCGGTGTCGGCAAGGACCGCGTCCAGCTCCAGGCCGGCGACGGCCCGGCGGCCGTCGCCGCCCTGCGCGAGCGGTTCGGCATCCATGCCGTCGCGTCCGGGGACGTGGTCGTCTTCCACGTGGAGGAGGGGGAGCGGTTCGTGCCGGAGCTGTTCTCCCGGCCGGGGCTGCCGATCCGGTCCGTCAGCGTGGCCCGGCCGAGCCTCGACGACGTGTTCATGTCGTACACCGGCCGGTCGATCCGCGACGCCGACGCGAGCGGCGCACGCGGCCCGGCCGCGCTCGCGGCGGCGCGGGGAGGCGGGCGATGACCGTGACGCCGAAGGGGACGCCCCAGGACGTGCCTGAAGACGTGCCGGCCCCCGGTGACATCGCGGCGGGTTCGCGGCTCCGGCCGCCGGCGAGGACCCTGCCCGTCGCGGTGGTGCGGGTGCCGGGGCGCAGCGCGGCGAGCGAACTGCGCGCGGTCAAGGTGGTGTGGCAGCGCGAGATCATCCGGTTCTTCAACGGCCCGCTGCGGATCCTCACCTCTCTCGTGCAGCCGTTCCTGTTCCTGTTCGTCCTCGGGACCGGTCTGTCGCAGCTCACCTCGGGCGGCACCGGCGGCCTCGGCCTGCGGACCTTCCTCTACCCGGGCATCCTCGCCATGGCCGTCCTGTTCACCGCCATGTCCTCGGCGGCCTCGATCGTGTGGGACCGCGAGTTCGGCTTCCTGCGGGAGATGCTGGTCGCGCCGGTGTCCCGCGCGTCGATCGTCGTCGGCAAATGCCTGGGCGGGGCCACGGTCGCGGCCGTCCAGGGTCTCGTCGTGATCTGCATCGCCGGGGCGGCCGGCGTGCCGTACGCGCCGGGTCTGATGCTCGGGGTGTTCGGCATCCAGGTGCTGCTGGCCTTCACGATCACGGCCTTCGGGGTCGCGATGTCCGTGCGGGTGCGGCAGATGCAGTCGTTCATGGCGCTCAACCAGCTGCTGATCATGCCGCTCTACTTCATGTCGGGCGCGATGTTCCCCGCGTCGGACCTCCCCGCGTGGCTGACCGCGCTCAACCGGATCGACCCCCTCTCGTACGCCGTGGACCCCATCCGGCGGCTGGTCTTCGCCCATCTGGACCTGGCTCCCGCCGTACGCGCCCGGCTCGCGCCGGGGATGACGTGGGGCGGCTGGCACGTCCCCATCCCGGTCGAGGTGGCCGTCCTCGCGGCCCTCGGGCTCGCCCTGCTCGCGACCGCGATCGCACAGTTCGGCAGAGCCGATTGAAAAAGAGCAGTTCGGCAGAGCCGACTGAGCTGAGCGTCCGGCGGCACGGCCCGGCGTGCGGGAAACCGATGGACGCCGACGGGCATCGGCCGGATATCGTGTGGGCCATGTCGAGCCCCGAGGCATCCAGGGTGGGGGCTTTCGGTCACGCCGTCAGCCCCCTGAACCACTGAGTCCGTGAATCCGTCGTCCCGCCGCGTCCGCGGCCGGACGAACGCGCTCCCGGGGTGCTGACCGCGGTGACGAGACGTCTCCTTCTCGTGCTTCTCATCGCCCCGGAGCCACTCGATGCCTCTTTCGCTGTATTCGCTCGCCGTGGCGGTCTTCGCCATGGGCACCTCGGAGTTCATGCTCGCCGGCCTCCTGCCGGGCATCGCCGCGGACCTCGGCGTGACCGTCGGAACGGCGGGCACGCTCACCTCGGCCTTCGCGATCGGAATGATCGCCGGCGCCCCGCTCATGGCCGGGCTCGCCCGCAACCGGCCGCCCCGGTCCGGTCTGTTCGTCTTCGTCCTCGTCTTCGTGGCGGCCCACGTCGCGGGCGCCGCCACATCGAGCTTCCCCGTCCTGTTCGCGACCCGGATCGTCGCCGCGCTCGCGAACGCGGGGTTCCTCGCCGTGGCCGTGACGACGGCCGCCACTCTCGTCCCCGCGAACCACAAGGGGCGGGCTCTCGCCGTGCTGCTGTCCGGCACGACGGTGGCGACCGTCGCGGGGGTCCCGGGAGGGGCGGTCCTCGGCACGCTGCTCGGGTGGCGGGTCACGTTCTGGGCCGTCGCCGTCCTCTGCGTGCCCGCGGCCGTCGGCGTCCTGCGCGCGATTCCGGCGCGTTCCGCGCAGGCGGGCGGAGGTGACGGGCGGGTCCTGCGATCGGAACTCGCACAGCTCAAGAACCGGCGCCTGATCCTGGTCATGCTGCTCGGCGCACTGGTCAACGCGGCGACCTTCGCGAGCTTCACCTTCCTCGCCCCCGTCGTGACCGGCGCCGCGGGACTGGATCCGCTGTGGATCCCGGTCGTCCTGGTGCTCTTCGGCGTGGGCTCGTTCGTGGGCGTCACCGTCGCGGGGCGGCTGTCCGACCGGCACCCCGGGCCGGTTCTCGCGGCCGGCGGCCCGCCGCTGCTCATCGGCTGGCCGGCGCTGGCCGTTATGGCCGCAGAGCCGGTCGCCCTGCTCATCCTGGTGTTCGTCCAGGGCGCGCTGTCGTTCGCCCTGGGCAGCACCCTGATCACACGGGTCCTCTACGAGGCGGCGGGGGCGCCGACCATGGCCGGCTCGTACGCGACCGCGGCGCTCAACGCCGGAGCCGCCGCCGGACCACTCCTCGCCGCGGCCACCCTCGGCGACGCGACCTTTGGCGAGAGGGCCGCAGAACTCGGCCCGCTGTGGGTGAGCGGGCTTCTCGTCGCGATCGCACTGCTCGTCGCCCTCCTCTCCGCGGTCTTCCGGCACGGCCCCGCCGACCGCGGCGCGGCCCAGCGGGCCGAACCGAACTGAGCCGGAGGGGCCGAGAAGTTCCGACTATCGGAACGAGAGGTTCTACTTTGCGTGTTCATTAAGTAACTTTCCGCAAGGGGTACCGGCTCGTCGAGCGGAGGAGACCGACCATGACGGCGGGAATCGTGGACACGTCCATCACCGGCATGACCGGCCGGGTACGGAGGCGGGTCGACGAACTGCTGGCCGATTTCCTCGACGCGCGGCGCCCCCCGGTCGGCGATCCGGACGTCGCGGAGGGCTACCGGCTCCTGCGCGAGTTCGTGGTCGAGGGCGGCAAGCGCATCAGGCCGCTGCTGTGCTACTGGGGCTGGCGGGGCGCGGGCGGCGAGACGCCGCACGAGGACCGGGCCGTCACCACCGGCGCGGCGCTGGAGCTCTACCACGCCGGCCTGCTGATCCACGACGACGTCATGGACGGCAGCGAGCTGCGCCGTGGCCGCCCGACCATCCACAGGGGGCTCGCCCGGGCTCCGCGGTGGCCGGAGGCGGAGACCTTCGGCCGGTCCGCCGCGATCCTGCTCGGCGTGCTCGCGCAGGCGTGGGCGGACGAACTGCTCGCGGACGCCACCGTCGGCGACGTGCGCGGGCGGACGGCGCGCGAGTTGTTCAACCGGATGCGCACGGAGGTCGTCACCGGGCAGTACCTCGACATCCTGGCGCACACGCGCGCGGACGCGGACGTCGAACAGGCCCTGACGGTGATCCGCTACAAGACCGCCCGCTACACGGTGGAGCGCCCGCTGCAGATCGGCGCGGCGCTCGCCGGGGCGCCGCCCGCCCTGCTGGAGGCCTACTCCCGGTTCGGACTGCCGCTGGGGGAGGCGTTCCAGCTGCGCGACGACGTCCTCGGCGTCTTCGGCGATCCCGCCGTCACCGGCAAACCGGTCCTCGACGACCTGCGCGAGGGCAAGCGGACCGTGCTCATGGCACACGCGTACGCGCGGGCACGGGGACCCGAACGGGACCTGCTGCGGACCTGGCACGGCGACCCGGGTCTGGACGAGCGCCGGGCCGCCGAGCTCCGGCAGGTCATCGTGGACACCGGCGCCCTCGACGAGGTCGAGGAGCTCATCGCCCTGCGGGCCGGGCAGGCGATCGAGGCGCTGCGCGACCAGACGATCGCCCCGGAGGCGGCGCGGGCGCTCGCGGTGCTCACCGAGCGGCTCACCCGCCGCGTCCGGTGAGGCGTGCGACCGGTACGCCCGCCTTTCCACCGACTTCCGCCACCACGACCCCTCCGGCCTGCTCCACGCCGGGCCGTACGGCCACGCGCCGCCCCCGGTGCCATTCGGTGCCCCTGATGCGCCTGATGGGTCGGTGTGCGGCCGTACACGGGCCGGGCCGTCCCCGGCCGGAGCGAGCCTGATCTTCCCTCCCCCCTCCGCCGCTCGGCGACGAGCGTGACCAGTCACCGAAACACCAGTCACCGAAACACCGGCCGCCGTGCCGACAACAGATGGGGTGAAGTGCTGTGACCGAAAGCACCATGCCGAACGACAACCGGCTCAGCCTGAGCACCAGGGCCGCGCGCAACCTGGCCACGACGACCAAGACCCCGCCGCAGATGCAGGAGATCACCTCCCGTCACCTGCTGCGCGTGCTGCCGTGGATCGAGGCGGTGGGCGGCGCCTACCGGGTCAACCGGCGGCTGACCTACCAGATGGCCGACGGGCGGGTGACGTTCGTGTCGACCGGGGCGGACGTACGGGTCATCTCGGCCGAGTTGTGCGAGCTGCCCGCCCTGCGCGGCTTCGACGACGCCGACGTGCTCGCCGCGATGGCGGACCTGTTCACCCAGAGGGAGTACGAGGCCGGCCAGGTCATCGCCGAGGCCGGCGCCCCGATGGACGAGGTCGTGCTCCTGGCCCACGGCAAGGTGGACAAGCTCGGCCAGGGGGCGTACGGCAACGAGACGCTGCTCGGCGTGCTCGCCGACGGCGAGTACGTCGGCGAGCAGATGCTGGTGAACGCGGACGCGCGGTGGGAGTGGACGGTCAAGGCCGTGACGCCGTGCACCGTGCTCGCCCTCGGCAGACAGGAGTTCGAACGGCTGCTCACCCTGTCGGACGGGCTGCGGGAGCACGTGCAGGCCTACAACGAGGACCCGGAC
>NZ_JBDJAW010000054.1 GCF_039649665.1 Microbispora sp. ZYX-F-249
CCTGACCGCCCTCATGGCGATCACCGCCTGCGGATCCAGCGGCACGAGCACCCCGACCGGGAACACCACGGAGCTGACCGTCTGGCACTACTGGGACGGAAACAACGCCCAGGCATTCGAACGGCTGGCCAAGGACTACGAGCGGACCCACCCCCAGTTCGCGCTCAAGGTCGTGACCGTCCCCGGCGCTGATCTGCTCACCAAGCTGCAGACCGCCGCCGCCAGCCGCACCCTTCCCGACATCGCGATCGGCGACCTGGTGTGGGTCCCGCGCCTGGCCGGGACGGGCCGGCTCGCCGATCTCAAGCCGCACATCCCGGCCTCCACCTGGAACGACATCTATCCGGAGATGCTGAAGTTCGGCTCGTCGGGCGGCAAGCAGCTGTCCATCCCCGTCTCCGCCAACACGCTGGCGATGATGATCAATACTGACCTCTACGCGAAGGCCGGGCTCGACCCCGCCAAACCGCCGAAGACGTGGGAGGAGCTGTCGGCGGCGGCTGCCGCCATCAAGGACAAAACAGGCAAGCCCGGGTTCGAGCTGTACACCCAGCCGGGTGACAGCGGCGAAGGCGTGACCTGGAACTTCCAGGTCAACCTCTGGCAGGCCGGCGGCGAGTTCCTGACCCCCGACAACACCAAGGCGGCCTTCAACTCCGAGGCGGGCCGCAAGGCACTCGGCTTCTGGGTCGACCTGATCCGCGAGGACGCCAGCCCGCTCGGGCCGTGGGGCGCGTTCGAGAAGGGGGCCGCCGCCTCAGCCCAGGAGGGCTCATGGATGGTCGGCATCTGGAAGGACAAGCCGCCGTTCCCGTTCGCCGCCGCCCCCATCCCGTACCCCGCGGACGGCAAACCGGCCACGAACATGGGCGGCGAGCAGGCGGTCGTCTTCTCCACCTCACAGCACGTCAAGGACGCGGCCGCCTTCCTCGGCTGGTTCTCCGGCCAGAGCCTGGGCTGGAGCAAGGCCACCGGTTTTCTGCCCACCCGCCAGTCTGTGGCCGGCAGCGCCGACTATCTCGGTTCGCTGGATCCGCTGATGAAGCCGTTCGTGGAGGCGCTGCCCACTGCCCGCGCCCGCCCGGCCACCCCCCTCTACCCGCAGGTGTCGATGGCCTTCGCCAAGGAGGTCGAGCAGGCCGTTCACGGAAAGAAGACGGTCGAGGCGGCGCTGGCCGACGCCGAGCGCGAGGTCAACGCGATCCTGGCGGCGGGATGACGAGCATGCCGCAGGTCCGGGTGCCCGCTTCGCGGAGCGGGCGCCTGTCCCTCGCCCAGAGAGCCCGGAGAGGAGGCGACGGCTGGGCCGCGGTGCTGTGCCTGGCTCCCGCGCTGACGGTGATCGGCCTGTTCGTGGTCTATCCGATCGTCGCGACGGGGCGGCTCAGCCTCACGACCTGGGACGGTGCCAGCCCCGAGCAGGTGTTCGCGGGGCTGGCCAACTACGTGCGGATGGCCGGCGATCCCGAGTTCCGCAACTCGCTCGTCGTGACCGTTCTGTACGGACTGGGGGTCACGGTGCTCGGCGTGGTCTCCGGGCTGGGCCTGGCCGTGCTGCTCAACGCACCGCTGCGGGGGCTGGCGCTCTACCGAGGGATCTTCTTCCTTCCGGTGGTCACCTCGTCCATCGCGGTGGCGACGGTATGGAAGTACCTGTTCGGGCAGGACGGACCCATGGGCGGGTTGACCGGGCTGAACTGGCTGGGCGATCCGTACTTGGCGCTGCTGTCGCTGACCCTGCTGACCGTGTGGAAGCAGCTCGGCCTCAACGTCGTGCTCTATCTGACCGCGCTGCAGGCGATCCCACCGCAGTTGTACGAGGCCGCCGCGCTGGACGGGGCCGGCGGCTGGCAGCGGTTGCGGCGGATCACCGTCCCGCTGCTCGCGCCGATGACCTTCTTCGTGATCATCGAGGGCCTGATCGCGACGTTCCAGGGGTTCGACCTGGTCTACGCGCTCACTCAGGGCGGCCCGCTGGGCGGCACCGAAGTCCTCGGGTTCCTGGTCTACCGCACGGCGTTCTCCTCCGGCGAGTTCGGATATGCCGCGACCATTGCGTACGCCGGTTTCGCTCTGGTCTTCGGGCTGAGCTGGCTGCAGTGGCGGTTGGGAGGGCGGTCGCAGTGGTCTTGACCGCACGGCACGTTCGTCCGCGCCGTCCCCGCCGCGGCGATGTTCCCCGGCACGCGATCCTGCTCGCCGCGTCCGTCGTCGTAGTCGCGCCGTTCTGCTGGATGGTGACGACCTCACTCAAACAGTTCCCGCACGTCAATCAGCCGCCGTTCCTGTGGCCGGCCGAGTTCGAATGGGGCAACTACGCGGAGGCGATGAGCGCGGCGCCCTTCGCCCGCTACTACCTCAACACCGCCGTGATGACGCTGGGCATCGTGGCCGGGCACCTCGCGCTGGACACCTTGGCCGCGTACGCCCTGGCGCGGCTGCGCTTCCCGGGCCGCAACGCGATCTTCCTGGCGCTGGTCGCGACGATGCTCGTGCCGACCTTCCTGACCATGCTGCCGGCTTTCGACCTCGTCGTACGGCTCGGCTGGTACGACAGTTGGACCGGCCTGATCGTCCCCCGGCTGGCGGACGCGTTCGGCATCGTCGTCCTGCGGGCGTACATGCAGACGATCCCCGTCGAGCTGGAGCAGGCCGCCCGCGTGGACGGGGCGGGACGGCTGCGCATCCTGTGGCAGGTGATCGTGCCGTTGTGCCGTCCCGCGCTCGCCACGGTCGCGGTGTTCAGCTTCCTGTTCGGCTGGAACGACTTCCTGTGGCCGCTGCTGGTCACGTCCGACGACGACGCCCGCACGATCCAGCTCGGGCTGGCCGTCTTCACGGGCAAGTACAGCCCCTATCCCCAACTGCTGATGGCCGGCACGGTGGTCGCCGCGATCCCCGCCGTCGGCCTGTTCCTCGTGTTGCAGAAGGCACTGGTACGCGGACTGGCCGCGACCGGAGTGAAGGAGTAGCCCGTGGACTGGGTCCGCGACGCGGTTTTCTACCAGATTTTTCCCGACCGGTTCGCCAACGGCGACCCGTCCCTCGACCCGCCCGGGGTCGAACCTTGGGACGGGCCGCCGACCCGGACCAACTTCTTCGGCGGCGACCTGGCGGGCGTGCGGAGCCGCCTCGGACATCTGCGCGACCTCGGCGTGACCGCGCTCTACCTCACCCCGATCTTCACCGCGGGCACGAACCACCGCTACGACACCATCGACTACTTCAGCATCGATCCTGCCCTCGGCGACGAGGAGACCTTCGCCGGTCTGGTCGAAGACGCGCACGCCCACGACATCCGGGTGGTCCTAGACGCGGTGTTCCACCACTGCGGCGACCGGCATCCGGCCTTCAGGGACGTGGTGGACAAGGGCGCCGCCTCGCCGTACGTGAACTGGTTCTCCGTGCAGGAGTTCCCGGTGAAGGCGGACCCGGAGCCGAACTATCTCACCTGCAGCGGCTGCGCCTACCTGCCGAAGCTCAACGTGTGCAATCCCGAGGTGCGCGAGCATCTGTTCGCCGCCGTGGAGAAGTGGAGTCGCACGGGCATCGACGGGTGGCGGCTCGACGTGCCGTACATGATGGAGAACCTGCCGTTCTGGCGGCAGTTCCGGCGGCTCGTGAAGGGCATCGACGAGGACCTCTACATCGTGGCCGAGGTGTGGGAGGCGGCCACGGACTGGACCCGCGGCGACACCTCCGACGGCGCGATGAACTACCGGCTGCGCGATGCGATCCTCGGCTTCGTCACCGACCACCGGCTCGGCGGCGAGTGGCTGGCCGCCGAGCTCGGCGCGATCGACCGTGAGATCGGGCCGGAGGCGAAGGGCCTCATGCTGAACCTGCTCGGCAGCCATGACACCGAACGCGTACGGACCCGCTGCGGCGGCGAAGCTGAGGCGACGAGGTTCGCGTGCGGACTGCTCATGGCCGCGGAGGGCGCGCCCATGATCTACTACGGGGACGAGGTCGGCATGCGCGGCTTCAACGACCCCGACTGCCGCAGGTGCATGACCTGGTCGGAGAAGGATTGGGACCACGAGCAGCTGGCCTGGCTGAAGACGCTGGCCCGGCTTCGCCGCGACCACGTGGCGCTGCGCCGGGGGTCGGAATCCACCGTGCTGGCCGGGGAGAATGTGATCGTCCGGGCCCGCGTCCACCCGGACGAGACCGTGCTCGTCCTGGCCAACCGGGGCAACGCGGCCGAAACGCTGCCGGCCGGCACCGGCACCGGCCGCGACCTGATCACCGGCGAACAGGTCAACCTGGGCGCCGTTTCCGTACGCCCATGGGAGGTGCGTTTTGTCCGGCCCGACTGAGCCTCGGGTGACATCCAAAGACGTCGCCGCCGCGGCCGGTGTGTCGCGGTCGGCGGTGTCCTTCGCCTTCAACGACCCGACCAAGATCTCCGACGCGACCCGGCGGCGGATCCTGGAGGTCGCCGGAGAGCTCGGCTACACGCCCAATCCGGTCGCCCGGATGCTCCAGCAGGGGCGCACCCGGTCCCTGGGGGTGCTGTTGCCCCAGGACCTGCCCCAGGTGATGGAGAACCCCTACTACGCCCAGTTCCTGGTCGGGCTCGGCCAGGTCTGCCATCGCGAGGGCCTGACCCTGCTGCTCACCCCGCCGCTGCGCAACTCCATGCTTAAGGCCATCCCGTACGCCGCGGTGGACGGCTTCGTCGTGTGTGGCCTGGAGACCGACCGCGGCGAGGTGGCCGAGCTCACCCGGCGCGGCATCCCGTTCGTGCTGGTGGACAGCGACCCGCAGGAGGGCGCGCCCAGCGTCGACGTGGACGACCACGCGGGCGCGTACGAGGCCGTGCGACACCTGCTCGACCTCGGGCACCGCCACATCGCGGTGCTCTCCTTCGACCCCGGGCCCGACAAGGCCGTCTACGGCTACCGCGGCCCCCTCGCCCGCCGCATGAGCGGGGTGGCCGAGGCACTGGCCACCGTCGGACTCGCCTTCGACGACGTCCGGCTGGTCGAGGTGCCCTGCACCCGGCTCGACGGCTACCGCGCCGCCAGGGATCTCATGCTGCTCGACCCCGCGCCGACCGCCATCGTCGCCCTGTCCGACATCCTCGCCATCGGCGCGCTCGACGCCCTGCGCGATCTCGACGTCGACGTCCCGGGCGAGGTGTCGGTCACCGGCTTCGACGATCAACCCGAGGCGGTCTGGGTTCGACCCCGGCTGACCACCGTCCGCCAGCCCATCCAGGCCAAGGGCCGCGTCGCCGGGGACTTCCTGGTCTCCGCGATCCGCGGCGAGACCCAGCATCCTCACCAGACCCTGCACACCGCTCTGATCGTCCGCGAATCCACCGGCCCCATCGCCTGATCTGCGCGTTCCCCCGGCCTTGGCACATCCGCCGCAGGCCGATGCCGTCATGCCCAGAAAGGGATACGGAAGATGAAACGGTTACCCGTCCTGCTCACCGTGGCCGCCCTGGCGGCCACCTCGCTCACCGGGCTGTCCGGGGGACCGGCCGCCGCCGGAACCTCCGGAACCTCACCGGGGCCGCTCGCCGAGGGCGACGTCGTCTACCAGGTGTTGGTCGACCGATTCTCCAACGGCAACACCGCCAACGACGACAGCGGCCACGGAGAGTACGACCCGAGCGATCTCGGCTTCTACCACGGCGGCGACTGGGCCGGACTGACCGCCAAGCTCGACTACATCAAGAACCTCGGTGCGACCGCGATCTGGATCTCCCCCGTCTCCGAACAGGAACCGCTCAGCCGGGACGGCAAGGAGGCCAGCTACCACGGCTACTTCACCAAGAACTTCGCCACTCCCAACACGCACTTCGGGTCGGCGACGGAACTGCAGACACTCATCGACACCGCCCACGCCAAGGGCATGAAGATGATCCTCGACGTGGTCCCCAACCACACCGCCGACTACCTCGCCGGCACCTCCACCACCTATAGCCCGTCGACGTACAAGCCCGCCGCGCCGCTGGACAACCCCTCCTACTATCACCACAACGGCGACTGCCTGTTCAACGGCACCGAGACCCAGACCCAGATCGAGAACTGCGACCTCGGCGGCCTGGACGACCTCGACCAGTCCAACTCGACCGTGTCCGCCTTCCTGCTCGACACCTACAAGGACTGGGTCGACATGGGATTCGACGGCATCCGCGTCGACGCCGCCCGGTCGGTGCCCAAGAGCTGGCTGCAGACCTTCGAGTCCACCATGGGAGTTCCCACCTTCGGAGAGGTGTTCGTCGGCGACGTCGACTACGTCTCGGAGTACCAGGACTACGAGTGGGGTGTGCTCGACTTCCCTTACTTCTTCTCCGTCCGGGACACGCTGGCCGGCGACGGCGACATGAACAACCTCGGGGCCCTCTTCGCCCAAGACTACAAGTACAACAATGCCAACCGCCTCGAGACGTTCATCGACAACCACGACCGGGCGCGGTTCCTGGCCAGAGCCAACGACAACTATCAGCGGCTGCGCGCCGCGCTCACGGTGCTGCTGACCGCGCGCGGCGTCCCGGTCATCTACTACGGCACCGAGCAAGCCGACGACGGCAACGGCAATCCCAACGAGGTGCCGATCGCCAACAAGGACAACCGCAAGGACATGTCGAGCTTCAGTGTGACGTCAACGATCTACAAGCACATCCAGCGCCTCACCGCCGTCAAGGCCGCCTATCCCGCCCTCCGCATCGGCACCCAGCGGGAGATGTGGAAGGACACCACCGTCTACGCCTTCTCCCGCAGAGTCGACTCAACGGGCGCCGAGGCCATCACGGCCGTGAGCTCGTCCTGGAACACCCAGACTCGCACGATCCCGCTCCGCGCCGAGAGCAGCATCCCTGTCGGCACCGTACTCACCAACCTCATGGACACCTCCGACACCGTCACCGTCGCCTCCGGAGGCGTCACCGGCAAGCAGATCACGGTGACCCTGGGCGAGCACGGCGCCAAGGTCTACACGCCCGGAACGCCCGTCTCCTCCTACACCCCGCCCACCAGGAACATCACGAAGATCCGCGTCCACTCGGGTGTCGCCTCCGGCAACACCCTGTCCATCCGCGGCGACACCGCGCCGTTCAGCTGGACCGCCGGACGGGCCGCCCGCGAAGTCTCCAGCGGAGTCTGGGAGTACGAATTCGAGCGCATCCCCGCCGGGCAGACCTTCCAGTTCAAGCCGCTAGTCAACGACACCTATTTCGCCACGGGAAGCAACTACACCGGGACCGGCGGTGCGACGATCGACATCTACCCGACCTTCCCGACGCTGACCACCATCCGGGTACACAAGGACGTCGGGTACGGTAACCGCATCACGCTGCGCGGTTCGGTGTCCCCGTTGTCCTGGTCGGCCGGACAAAACTGCGCCAACAAGGCCGCCGACCTGTGGGTGTGCACGATCTCGGGGATCTCCTCCGGAACCGCTTTCGACTACAAGCCCCTCATCAACGACACCACCTGGGCCACGGGGTCCAACTACACGACCACGGGCGGCTCCAGCGTGGACATCTATCCCACGTTCTGAGCCCTTCCCGGGGCATGACCTCGGAGCGTCAGATGAACGGGACAGGCACCGGCCTGTCCCGTTCCCGGCCTGGTTGACCGCTCGGTCACCGTCAGCGCGGTCGCCTCGTGCGGCTGGCCTCTGAACCAGAAAGTGAGTCAGCGTTTGGGAAGAACGGCATAGCCTTCACCCCTACGCCGCGGCTCGGAAGGTACGGACTCACTGCTTCGGCAGGGGCCGGACCGTCTCCATGGTGAGTTGTCGAGCGTGAATCACCTGGACAGGTGGGATGTCTCCGGGTTCCCTTCTGCTGGGTCCCTCGCAGAGGGCTCGAATCTCCGCGTATGTCAATACGACCCGGTCTGATATCAACGCGACCGAGCGCGGGTGCGGGCGAGGGCGTCAAGGGCGGTGTCGTCGGCGTCGGGGAGGGTGTGGAGGTACTTCTCGGTAGTGGAGATGCTGCCGTGGCCCAGGCGCTCCTTCACCACCTGAAGGTCGGCGCCGCCGGCCAGCAGCCATGAGGCGTGGGCGTGACGGAGGTCGTGCATCTTGACCTTGAACTCCAGGCCCGAGGCGGCCAGCGCCGGTCGCCAGATCTGGTCGCGGAACCAGCGGCGGGGGATGTGCCCGTCGGTGTCCCAGCGGCGTGGTCGGCGGGGGTTGTCCTTGCCGGAGGACCGGCGGTCGGCGCGATAAACCGCGTAGGCGTTCTTGCACTGCTGGCATCGGCACTTGCCCGCTGAGTAGGCGCTGAGCGTGCCGTGCCGATACCGCCGCCCGGCGGCGTTCGGCTCGGTCAGGCCCAGGTGCTCTGCGGGCTCCACCTTGGGCTGCGGCGTGCACTCCTCGGGCTGGTAGACGAAGAGCAGGTCGTCCCGCTCCAGCTTGCTGTCTTCGATGTGCTGCTTGAGCTTCGCCGTGATCTGCGGGCTGAGCTTGAAGCGGCGAAACTCCCGGTCCTTGGGATACTCCTTGATTAGGAACCGCTTACCCTCGGGATGGTGCTTGGGGTTGATCTCGATGACCGTCCGGCTCACCGTGACGATCCGGCTGAGCACGTCGAGGTCCTTGACGCGGAGCTCGGTGAGCTCGCCCCAGCGCATGCCGCTTTCGATGGCGGTCTCGGCCAGGAGTCGGGCGTCCTCGGTGGGTAGCGAGAAGTAGAGCTTGTCGAACTCCTCCGGGGAGACGATGCGTAGCGGCTTCTTCGGCACGGTTGGCGTCTTCACGCCCTTGCACGGGTGCAGCGCGGTGACCTGATCGTTCAGTGCCGTTGTGAAGATGCCGCTGAGGATCGACTTGTTGAGCCGGATGGTGGCGGGGGAGAGGCCGCGGTCCTGCTGGTCCTTCACCCAGGCGCGTACGTCACTGGGCAGGATCTCGATCATGCGCATTGGGCCGAACCAGTCCATGATGTGGGCGTAGATCGAGTACGTGTAGCCCTCGCGGGTCGTCGCCTCCATGACGTGGTGCGGTAGCCATTCCTTCTCGACGTACCGCCGGAAGGTCTGCTTGGTCCGGGCCGGATCGCCGGCTCGGCCCTCCGCCACCTTCGCCTCGGCCTGCTGCCAGGCCTTGTCGGCCTCCTTCTTGCTGCCGAAGGTGCCCGCGGACAGTTCCCGGCCGCGCAGGTCGGTGTAGTACGCGGTGTACCTCGGCTTGCCGTTCTTGCCGAGGCGCTTCCGCGAGAAGCCCATCGTGCCCCCCCCCCAAGATCGTCTGACCGTCGTTTGACCGTGGACTGGGCGCGATCCGATGGCATCCGCCGGGACGGTATGGCATCGCGATCACGTCGTCTACCTGCAGTTTCTCGCAGACGGCTCGATTACTCAAGGTGATGAATGAACGGCGGAACGCGACTGGGGGTCAAGGGGTCGTGGGTTCAAATCCCGCCGTCCCGACACTGTTGTAGCAGGTCAGAGCCACAGTTCCCAAGATCGGGGATTGTGGCTTTTCTGTTGTGTCACCCAGGTGTCATCAAGAGTCGCCCTCCCGGACCGTGCCGCCCGGTGACAGATGTATGTCCAGCGTGTCACCGCATTCGCCGGTCCTCTGGCCGCGGGAGCGCCTTGTGTTCAAACGGAGTGGAGATCTACACCGTAAAGGACGCCGCTTCTGAGCAGTGCACCTTGATCGACAACGCATCCTCTGCGGGGCCATCGCAGACGCCCATGGCTGCCGTGGCGACCTTCCTGGCTACGGCTTGGTGACCGTCGTTCGCCACACTGGCGCCGAGTAGCGCGGAAAGCTGCGAGCCGCGGCTGGGGGAGCAGTGCGTTGTCACCTGTGGCGAGCATCGCTAGATTCCGATCATGTCCGAGGTCGACTTCGCTCCGCTGCGTGTCACCCACCTGGCGTACGGGCGTGACATCGACTTGACGATCCGGGAGTGGGCACGGGCCAACGGACACCCGGTCAGCGAGCGCGGCCGGGTCGGGCACGGGCTCATCGAGGCATTCTTCGCCGCCAACCCTGACGCGTATGAGCGGGCTGAGAAGACCGAGGCGGTCCATGCCGCCGCCCGCACGCCCGGTGCCTCACCGGAAGACTATGCGTGGCAGGACGAGGGCCCGCTGGGACCGATCTACACGATCACGCTCGTCAGGGGAGGTGGAGGAGCACGAGGTGCTCCGGCGCCTGGGCGCCGCCCTGGAACACATCCGCCTGATCGGCCTGGATGAGTACCCCGATTCCAGCCGTACCGAGATCGTCGTGGCGCGGCGGGTGGGGGACTGGACCATCGTGATCGAGGAGTGCGGCTGGCGCGGAGTGCAACGCGAGGTCATCGGTGAGCTGTCCCGCGATGGCGGCGAGGCCGTCGCGGTGATGCGACACGATTACGCCGCCCGTCACGACTGCGCCTACGCCCTCGGCGGTGAGCTCGTCACCGGTTTCGATCCGAGCCGGCCCGGAACCCGGTGGGGCACTGCACCCGACTGGCTCAACCGGCATCTTCGCGAGCTCGGCATCGACCCAGCCTCCGACGACTGGATCGACAACGCCATCCAGGCCGTTCTGGCGCTCGCCGGCCGAATCTCCCGGGTCATGGTCACACCCGCGCACGCCGAGCGTCCCGTTCTCGGTGCCGCGATCCCCCGTTGAAGCCGGCTCTGCCGCCTCGGTGCCCGGTGCGAGCCAGATCAGGTGCGTCGGTGGCGGACCGGCTGGTCCGAACCGGCGCAGAGGTTGGATGGTCAACTGCGAGTTCTCCGGGCCGACTTAAAGCCGGACGATAGTCGGAGGTGCTTTCACTGGGGTCATGGGGACGGGTACAGAAGGCATCGAATTCTTCCTTATTGTGTTTTTGGTCCTGTCCGTAATTGTGGTTCAAGTTGATAACGAGGTGATTGCTCGAACAGTGGGGCAAAGGCGTTCGGGGCTAGTGTTCACTGGTGCTTCTTGATCGCATCCACACGGCTTCTCGGTCTACTGATCGTGCATGTGATCGGAAGAGGTGAATGCGTGGGATTCTTCGACCGTTTTCGAAGTGAGCCGGGCCGGCGTCGAGCGGCCGCGGCGCATCACCCGTCCGGGCCCGACGGTAGGCAGGCCCAAGCTCCCCGCCACGCAGTCCCTCCTCAAACGGGATATCCGCAGCAGTCGCCTCCGCCGCCTACTGCTGGGCCTTGGCTACCGCCAGGCTTCGGGGTCAGCGTTGCGGGGCTGAACATCGTCGGCGGCCTGCTGTATGTGGGCGCCCGTCTAGCGTCAGCGTCGGGACAGACGGTCGAACCCGCGTTGATCGACCCCCGACTGCCGGTCGACCTGCGCCGTCCGGATTGGACGGGGCAGGGCTTGCGCTACTGGCCCTCGTATACGTCGATTCCGCCGGACTCGCGTGCCGCCTACCTGTCCTGGCTCGCCGATGGACGGCGCTATCCGCATGTACCCATCGGCTATGTGTTCCTCTACTTTTACGGCCTGGAACGACGGGCTCTGCATGACTTGCGTCTGGATCGTTCCAGCGCGGGCCACGAGTTGTCGATCATCCAGGCCGAGGTCCGCCGGCTTCTCCGGATCTACGGCGAGAACTCCTCCTTCCGAAGCTATGCCGGTGAGTTCGACCAAGTCCTCGACCTGCTGATCCTGGCGAGCCAGGACACGCGGCCCAGCGCCGGACATCCCCCTGAGCCTTCTCGCGAGGTGACGCCGCTCCGGCTGAGGGTGGGATTGGGGGAGTTCGCAGCGGAGGGACAACCAGTGCCCGCCGAATGGGCGTTGGCCTGGATCCGCTCCCACCCCGACTACTACCCGCGTACTCCGGCGACGCGCTGCGCCGTTCAGTTCGATGCGCTGTTCCGGTCGCGGTACGCCGCGCGTCATCGAGCGGGGCTGATGGTCCGGCCCGGACGCAAGGAAGTCTCCCTGGATTATCGGCCCGCCAGTGCCGGCTTCGGCGGGTACCCCCGGCTGACACTCCACGGCATCCCGGACGTGCTGACGCTGGCCGCGCCGACACGCAAGCTCGTGGCGTTGGCCGACGAGTGCACCACCGACTTGGATGCCTACAGCCGTTTCGTCGGACGCTTCCCGGACCGGCAGGCGAGTGTGCAGGCGCAAGCACTGCTCCCGGCGGAGTTGCTGGACCTCGAGTCGGGAGGCGCGGGCCGCGCCGTGACGTGGGCGCGGGACCGTCTGGGCATGCAGGAGACCGCTCTCGTGCCGGCGGAGGAGTTCGCGGCACTGCTGGGCGCGCCTACGGCCAAGCCGGCGAAGAAAGACGTCGTCGCTCTGGCACAACTGCTGGCCGGCGTGGGGATCGGAGTCGAGCCTGATCCGCGGATGGGGGGTCCGGTCCTGTCGAGCGGTCCCATGGTGCTTTTCGCCGCTCCGGGCGGTCCCACCGCGGCGTCCTCCGACGCCTACCGCGCCGCGACGATCCTGCTCCATCTGGCGGCGGCCGTGAGCGCCGCCGACGGGGAGACCTCGGAGGCGGAGCAGCGTCATCTGAGCGATCATCTCGAACGGGCTCTTCACCTGACGCAGGACGAACGCCGGCGCCTGCACGCGCACCTGCGCTGGCTCATCGCCACCGACGTCAAACTCACCGGCCTGACCCGGCGCCTGGCGGACATCGACGACAAACAGCGGGCCTACGTGGCGGAGTTCCTCACCGGGGTGGCCGCGGCCGACGGTCATATTTCTTCTGAAGAGGTCAAGACCCTCAGCCGTATCTACCGTCTGCTCGGGCTCGACCCTGCCACGGTGAAGTCTGTCCTGCCGGCGACCGCTCCCCCCACTCCAGCGGCCGGTCCAGTGGTCGTCCGCCAGGCCGAGCCGGAACCCGGCTTTGCAATTCCCCGCCCTGCCGACGTTCGAACTGCCCCGGCCGCCGTGCACCTCGACCACGGTGCCATCGCCGCCAAGCTTGAGGAGACGGCCAGGGTGGGAGCGTTGCTGGGCTCGATCTTCGTTGAAGAGGAACCGGCGCAGGTGCCCTCGCCGCCTCCGGCTGCCGATCCGGTCGCCGGACTGGACGGCCCGCATTCCGGCCTCATACGCAGCCTCCCTGATGTGGAGCAGTTGTCTCGGGGGGAGTTCGAGGACCTCGCGGCGAAATGGAACCTGCTCCCCGATGGAGCACTCGATCGAATCAACGAAGCCGCCTACGAGATGGGTGGTGAGCCGTTGTTCGAAGGAGACGACCCGATCTGGGTCAATCGACATCTGCTGGGAGAGATGCTCACGTGACCACGACGACCCCGATCCGCCCCCGCGAGCGTGATGCCCTCCTCCAGTCGCTGCGAGCAGGCGTAGTCCCTCGGGTCGGCCAGCGGCATGTGCAGGTGGGCCGCGCCCCCGAGGTCCAGGCTCTGGTGACCGACATCGATCGAATCGCCGGTGGTGGTTCGGCCGTGCGTTTCGTCATCGGCGACTTCGGCGCGGGCAAGACCTTCTTCCTGCACCTGGTGCGGTCCATCGCCCTGGAGAAGAAACTGGTCACCCTTCACGCCGATCTCAACCCCGACCGCCGCCTGCACTCCACCGGCGGCCAGGCGCGCAGCCTCTATGCCGAGCTGATGCGCAACATGGCCACCAGAGCCAAGCCCGACGGCGGGGCACTTCCCGCGGTCGTCGAGAGGTTCGTCTCTACGGCACTGGCCGAGGCCCAGCAGGTCGGCGCCAACCCCGGGCAGGTCATCCGTACGCGCCTGGCCCACCTGGCGGAGATGACCGGAGGGTACGACTTCGCCGAGGTTGTCGGCGCCTACTGGCGCGGGCACGACACCGGTGACGAGCAGCTGAAGGCCGCCGCAGTGCGCTGGCTGCGCGCCGAATACTCCACCAAGACCGAGGCCAGGTCCGCGCTCGGCGTCCGGACGATCATCGATGACGCGACCTTTCACGACCACCTCAAGCTGATGAGCCGGTTCGTGCGCCTGGCTGGATACGACGGCATGCTGGTGTGCCTGGATGAGATGGTCAACCTCTACAAGCTGGCCTCCACGCAGGCCCGCAACGCCAACTACGAGCAGATCCTGCGCATCCTCAACGACACACTGCAGGGCACGGCCGCGCACCTGGGCTTCGTGTTCGGCGGCACCCCCGAGTTCCTCACCGACTCCCGCCGCGGGCTCAACAGCTATGCCGCACTCCAGTCGCGACTGGCGGAGAACTCTTTCGCCAGGGACGGGCTGGTGGACTACTCCGGGCCGGTGCTCCGTCTCACCGCCCTGACTCCGGAGGACCTCTACGTCCTGCTCACTAAAATCCGGCACGTCTACGCCTTCGGCGACCCGTCCCGTTATCTCGTCGCGGACGACGCGCTGCCGGCGTTCATGCACCACTGCTCCAGCCGCGTCGGTGACGCCTACTTCCGCACGCCGCGAACGACGATCAAAGCCTTCTGCGACCTGCTGGCCGTACTGGAGCAGAATCCCGGAGCGGACTGGCGGCGGATTCTCCCCTCGGTCGAGCTGGACCAGGAGAGCAACCCAGATCTGGGCCCGCTCGAAGAAGACGAGGATCCCGCCCTGCGGGCATCGGTGACCCAGCCAGGAGCTTTCGATGACGACGACCTCGCCTCCTTCCGGCTCTGACGCTTTCCAACTGCTGCACCCCAAGGTGCAACGGTGGATCTGGCAGCAGGACTGGCCCGAGCTTCGCCCTGCCCAGGAGGCGGCGGCCGCTCCCGTGCTCGCGGGTGAGACAGACGTGCTCATCGCCGCGGCAACCGCCTCGGGGAAGACCGAGGCCGCGTTCCTGCCCATCTGCTCGGCGCTGACCGCAGATCCACCGCAGACCGGTGGGTTCGCCGCGATCTACATCAGCCCGCTCAAAGCGTTGATCAACGACCAGTACGGCAGGCTCGATGAGCTGTGCGAACACCTGGACATCCCGGTGGCCCGATGGCACGGGGACGTCGGCGCCAGTGGCAAAAGCAAGCTCCTCGAGCGGCCGCGGGGCATCCTCCTGATCACCCCCGAATCGCTGGAGGCGATGTTCGTCCTGCGCGGGTGGAAGATACGCGACCTGGCCGGTGCCCTGCGCTACGTCATCATCGACGAGATGCACTCGTTCATGGGAACCGAGCGTGGGGCACAACTGCAATCCCTCATGCACCGGCTCGACCTGGCCGCCCGCCGCCGCGTTCCGCGGATCGGGTTGTCGGCCACACTCGGAGACATGCGCGCGGCGGCGGATTTCCTCCGGCCCGGCAGCGGGGACAAGGTCACCGTGATCGTGTCGGACGCCGACGGTCAAGAGCTTCAGTTGCAGGTGCGCGGCTACCTCGAAACGCAGCCCAACCTCTCTGCCCTGGACAGAACCGCCGATGAGGACGCGGAGCAACAGACGGGAGAGGAGGACTCAGGGGACCGGATCGCCATCGCCGATCACCTGTTCACGACCCTGCGCGGCTCCCACAACCTGATCTTCGCGAATTCCCGGGGCGCTGTGGAAGAGTACACCGACCTGCTCAGCCGTCGATGCGACCAGGCGGGCGTGCCGAACGAGTTCGTCCCGCACCACGGAAACCTCTCCAAGGACATCCGCGAGCATGCCGAGTCCCGCCTCAAGGACCGTGCCCGGCCGGTCACCGCCGTCTGCACCTCCACCTTGGAAATGGGGATCGACATCGGATCGGTCTCGTCGGTCGCCCAGGTCGGAGCGCCCCCCGGGGTCGCCGCCCTGCGTCAGCGCCTCGGACGTTCCGGGCGACGAGGAGGGCCGGCGATCCTGCGGGTCTACATCCGCGAGCGTGAGCTGTCACCAACGCTGCACCCAGCCGAGGAACTTCGCGCTCAGCTCGTGCAGACCATCGCGACGATCGAGCTTCTGCTACAGCGCTGGTACGAACCCCCACACGGAACGGCGCTGCATCTGTCCACCCTGGTGCAGCAGACCCTCTCACTGATCGCCCAACACGGCGGCATCACCCCGAACGACGCCTACCGAACGCTCTGCGTCCAGGGGCCGTTCCGGCTGGTCGACGCGGCGACCTTCGCCGCCCTGCTACGCGACCTCGGTAACGCGACGATCATCCGGCAGGAGACCGACGGCCTCCTTCTCCACGGTGACGCGGGGGAGAAGCTCGTCAACCACTACACCTTCTACGCCGCCTTCGCGGCGCCCACCGAATACCGCATCGTGCATGGGGGACGGACTCTCGGAAGCCTGCCCATCGAACAGTCACTCCCCGAAGGCGCTCTGCTGATCTTCGCGGGCCGGCGCTGGCGAGTCCTCGCCGTCGACGCGCGGGCGAAGGTCATCGAGGTCGCGCGAGCATCAGGCGGTCGCCCGCCACGATTCACGGGAGCAGGCCCGGAGGTACACGACCGCATTAGGACCGAGATGCGGCGCGTTTACCAGGACACCGCTGTTCCGACCTATCTGGATGCGACCGCTCAGCGCCTTTTAGAGCAGGGCCGCGCCGGCTACCGCCGCTTCGGCCTGGAAGCCAGGCCGATCGTGGGCTACGGGAACGACACCCTGCTCTTCCCGTTCTGCGGTGACGCGATCATGACGACGATCGCGCTTACCCTGCATAGCAGGGGAGTCACTGTGGAACGACAGGGTCTGGCACTGGCGCTGTCCGAAATAACGCCGCAGACCACCGCCGACCTACTGAGAGAACTGAGCGAATCCGAGCTACCCGCAGCGACCGAGCTCGCTCGGCTAATTCCTGACAAGAGGATCGACAAGTACGACGAATCGATCGGCGAGGAACTCTTAGCCCGCTCTTTCGCCGCCCGTCGGCTTGATGTTCCCGGTGCCCGAAACGTGATCAGTCGTTTCGCTGAGCAGGCCGCCATCGCTCGTTTCGCGTGATTTCAAACTGCCTTGGTTGGCGGGTGCACGCGGCGCCCGGTAGGGCCGTCGACACCGAGAGGGCCAGGCTGCCGCGGCCGTCGCCTGGCACCGGCACCAGCGTACTTAGATCCTGGGATTTCTGGGGTGCCAGTGGGCTTGGTTGCTGAGAGGTGCAAACAGTCGAAGGCCCCGCCCGTGGGGTGTTGGTGCCGAGATCGGTAAACGCTGGAATGTTGGGTCTGATCCGCAGCGATGTCCTGGTGACCGCTCCAGCCGAACGCAGCCCGTAGATGGCAGGATTATGGTCGACCTCGGCTTCACCGGTTTCAGTCGTCCGGCCAACGACCACCAATTCCTGTCGGTGTGCGACGGGGACAGGCCGAGCGTTGCGATGGCAGCGGCAGTATGTCGTCACCGCAGCTGCCACAGCGGCGGCGGAAGAAGAATTCTTCCGGTCGTTCAAAGCCGTAGGCGTGCTGGTGCGGCAGCGGATGAGTCAGCGCAATCCCGGCGACGTGACGGGGTACGCGGTGGCGCTGCCGGAGCATCGCAACCACGCCGGTTCTGGGGCCGGATGCAAACCGAACTGCTCAATCGGCGGCGGTGGAACACCCGCATCGAGTTGGCGAACGCGATCTTCGAGTATCTGGAGATCTTCCACAACGGCCAACGACGTCACAGCGCCCTGGGGATGCAGCACCCCGGTCGAATACGAGATGCTCTACGCAAACATGCAGCTGGCATTACGGCCAACCACGCCGACTCCACCGAACCCGAGGTACATCAGAGCCTCCATCAGACCCGGAGCGCTTCAGCCGGCCATCGCGGTCGGCGAGTGACCAGAGCGCGGGTGCTCGGGCCCTCGAGTGCCCGCGCGTGCTTTTCCTCGGCACAGTAAACGGACATTAGGGGTGAAATACCGTGTAGTGCCGTGATGGCCGGGGTAGCGGGAGACGGATGGAGGTGGTGGCCACCAACACACCGATCTCCTAGGAGGACCCGTGACCGTCGACGACATCATCCGCGAGGCCCTGTCCAGCGTGGACTTCCCCGCGGACAAACAGTCGCTCGTCCAGCAGGCGGCCGACGCCGGCGCTTCCGAACAGGCGCTGCGGCTGCTGCGGGCATTACCGCTCGGCACATACGCCAACAAGGCGGAGGTGCTGCGATCCGTCCCCCGGGATCCCGACGAGGAAGAGGGACTCTCACCGGCCGAACTCGCGCGCAGGGCCCGAGAACGCACCGGCGAGGGCCGGGGACGGGTGGCCGAGCACCTGCGGGAGCCCAAATCGTGACGACCGAGGGCAGCCGGGGCACGTCAGCGGATGTGTTTCATTTACCGGCGAGCGTCAGGTAGCGGTCGTCGGGGGGCCGTAAGTGATGTCCCGCTGAGCGGTGTAACTCGCAGCCGATCATGTGGGGGTCGGCGAGTTGTGGGCCGGACTGCGGAAGCGGGCGAAGGGTGTCGATGATCCGTTTGTGACGACAGACATCAACACACCCGCTCGCCGGCACCGCTCGACATCGTCCGTCCACGCCCGGGGCAGGTACAACTCCCGATCGATGAACCCGTGCCCGGCGCAGCAGAGCCCAGACCCGCCGCCGCGGCTCTACCCGGGCAAATTTGCCGCCGATTCGGTCGGTGAGCTCATCGAACATCACCTGCCACTGCGAGGCCGCTACGCTGACGCCTGCGGCCACCGCACGATCTTTGATCGTCAGCACAACACTCGATGATCGCGGTGGCCGTCCGCATCTCTACACCCGCCCGCGCACAAGATCGCGATCTCCGGTTGGAGTATCGGGGGCCTCCGTCGACGATCCCGCACCTGCGAGCGGAACTGGAGCAGCGCCGGGCCTGGCCGCGTCATAGTCACAGGCGGTGTGCGCCAGGGGTTCGGCCAGATCGTCTGCGGGTGGGTCGGCTACGTGCTCGCGGTCGCCGCAAGCCACCGGGTGGCCACCGGCGCGGGTGTCTGCCGGGCCAATCAGGTGATTTTTCGGTGGCGCCACGGTCCTGGCAGCGGTTGTCGGCCGGACAGGGGGCCAACGGGTACCGCTACTACGACTGGGCGTTCGTCGAGATCGACGCCGACCGCCCGGGCCGTCGTTGGTTGTTTCTGTGCCGGGTGGCTGAACGAGACAGCGTGTCCCTCGACCAGCGCGGGAACATGCCGCCGTGTTCGCCACGTTGCGCGAGGCCATTGCGGACAAGGAGTTCTTCGACATCGCCGTCCAGTTGCCGGACCAGTACAGGCCCTGATTCCGCGTCCGTGAGCGGGGGGCGGGCGGACTCGCCGCTCACGTGTTCCATGAGCTCCGGCAGTTCTCGGAACCGCGTGAGTAGCAGGTCGCCTCTTCCGCGGAGGTTCTGACACGTCACAGGCCCGGGTCCGGTCACGGCGATCGACTCAGGTCGTCGTGACCACGACTCCGCCCTCCGTACGCAGGGAGTCCGGCCGGGGTGAGAAGGTGTGGGGGACGGCATGCTGGCACAGCCGCCTGCGGCACCGCTTGGGCCGCAGGCTGCCGGAGGTCTCCGTGGACCTGCGAAACGTTTCGGAACGGGCGCGGCAGGCGTTGCACATCGCGATGGTCGCCCCGCCGTGGTACGACATCCCGCCGAAGGGGTACGGCGGCATCGAGTCGATGACGGCGGATCTCGTCCGCGGGCTGCTCGCCCGCGGACACCGGGTGACCGTGATCGGCGCGGGCGACGGAGTCGATCGGCGCACCTACAACGAGCCGCCGTCGGCCAGGATCGGAGAGGCGTTTCCGGAAGTCGTGCACGCCGCCAGGGCGGAGCACTTCCTGTGCGGACTGGCGCCCGACGTGGTCCACGACCATTCGCTCGCCGGGCCGTTGTGCGCGCCGGCACGTACGGCTCCCACCGTGGTCACCTGTCATGGCAACGTCCGGGGCGAACTCGGCGCCTACTACCGGGCCCTCGGCACCGCCGTCAACCTCGTCGCCATCTCCTGGTCGCAGCGGGCGAGCGCACCTGACCTCAATTGGGTCGCGCAGGTGCACAATTCCGTAGACTTCGCCACGTTCCCGTTCCGCGCGAGCAAGGAGGAATGGGTCCTGTGGTTGGGCCGACTGCATCCCGACAAGGGCGCCCACCTGGCCATCGAGGCTGCCTGGGCGGCCGGCCGGTCCATCGTCCTCGCGGGCAAGCAGACGGAAAGAGCCGAACAGGCGTACTTCCGGGAGTACGTCATGCCGCTGCTCGGCCAGGCGGCGCAGTACATAGGCGAGGCTGACGCCGCGCTGAAGCGTGACCTGCTGTCCCGAGCCCGTTGCCTGGTGTTCCCGGTGCAGTGGGAGGAGCCGTTCGGCATGGTCATGATCGAGGCAATGGCCTGCGGCACACCGGTGGTGGGACTGAGCAGGGGTGCGGTTCCCGAGGTCGTCCTGGACGGGGTGACGGGCCGTGTCCGTCACGAGGTCGGGCAGCTCCCGCTCGCCATCGAGGAGGCCGGGAGCCTGGAACCGGCGGCCGTGCGCGCCTACGCGCTGCAACGCTTCGACGTCCCGGTGATGACCGAGGCCTACGAACGCGTGTACCAGCAGGTCTTCGCGCGGATGCATGGCCCGGGCCGTCCGGCGGGACGGGAAGGGTGAATTTCGGGGAGCCACGACGCCTGACCGAGTGAGTATTGCTTCGCCCCCGGCGCTCCCACTGGGCGACTTGCTACTTCTCATGAGAGGCAGATGAAGGGCGGGAAGGGTGGTGCCAGGGAACGGGAGGCGACATCCTGGCATGGGAGACGAAAATGCCGTCGGGTGTTCCACAAGCCGACGGGGGGACACGCGTCATAGGGATTGTTCTCGCTGGTTGAGCCCTGTTACCGCCAACGTCGAAGGTGCGTGGATTCCGGTTCTCCCGCTCCCGCCGATGCATATCAGCGGCGTAGCGAATCGTCTTCACGAGCTGGAATAGCCGAGGGGGTTGGTCCCGTGAGCGTCCCGAGAACAGCAGGGCCCCACAAGGTGGTGCTGGCCACCTACAGCGGCTACGACGCGGCCCAGCACGCCGTGGACGTCCTGGCCCGCCACGATTTCCCGATCGCACACGTCACCATCGTGGGCTGCGATCTGCGGTGGGAGGAGAAGGTGCTCGGGCGATGGGGCCTCGGCAGAGCACTCGTCAGCGGCGCGGGTACCGGCGGCTGGATCGGTCTTCTCATCGGCTTGATATTCGCGATCTTCAGCCCGTGGGCCGGATGGGCCGTCGGCTCCTCGATCGTGCTCGGGTTGATCTTCGGCCTCGTCTGGGGTGCGATCAGTCACGTGGTGCAGCACCGGGCGTTCGCCTCGATGCCTGCGGTCGTCGCCGACCACTACGACATCCTCGTCGACCCGGAGTTCGCCGACGAGGCCCGGCGCGTGCTCACGCACGCTCGTGAGGCCGCTGCGCTCAGGTGAGCGCCAGGAGGGGGATGAGGACATGGCCAAGGCGGTGGGCATCGACCTCGGCACGACGAACTCGGTCATCGCGACCACCGAGGACGCGCATCCGACGGTCGTCCCGAACGCCGAGGGGTCGCGCACGACTCCGTCGGTGGTGGCCTTCACGGACCAGGGCGAGGTGCTGGTGGGCCAGATGGCCAGACGCCAGGCGATCCTCAACCCGAAGGGCACGATCTATTCGGCCAAGCGCTTCATCGGGCGCAAGTTCGACGAGGTGCAGAGCGAGATCAAGGCGGTCTCGTTCGACGTCGTGCCGGGCCCGGACGGCGCCGTGCGGTTCAAGGTGCGCGACAAGCTGTACGCGCCGGAGGAGATCTCCGCCTTCGTGCTGCGCAAACTGGCCTCGGACGCCGGGAAGTTCCTGGGGGAGAAGGTCAGCGAGGCCGTCGTCACGGTGCCCGCGTACTTCAACGACGCGCAGCGGCAGGCCACAAAGGACGCCGGCAAGATCGCTGGCCTGGAGGTCCTGCGGATCATCAACGAGCCGACCGCGGCGGCCCTGGCATACGGCCTGGACAAGAAGGGCAACGAGACCGTTCTCGTGTTCGACCTGGGCGGGGGCACGTTCGACGTCAGCGTCCTCGACATCGGCGAGGGGGTCATCGAGGTCCGCGCCACCTCGGGCGACACTCACCTGGGCGGCGACGACTTCGACCGGCGCATCGTCGACCACCTGGCCGACGAGTTCCACAAGCAGCAGGGCATCGACCTGCGGCGCGATCCGCAGGCCCTCCAGCGGCTGTTCGAGGCCGCGGAGAAGGCCAAGGTGGAGCTGTCGGCGGTCACCCAGACGCAGGTCAGCCTGCCGTTCATCACGGCCGACGCGACCGGCCCCAAACACCTGAACACGACGCTCATGCGCTCGACCTTCGAGCAGATCACCCACGACCTGCTCGAACGCTGCCGGGGCCCGGTGGAGCAGGCCATGGCCGACGCGAAGCTGACGACGAACGACCTCGACGAGGTGATCCTCGTCGGCGGCTCCACCCGCATGCCGGCCGTGCAGCAACTCGTGCGGCGGCTGACGGGCAAGGACCCGAACATGACGGTCAACCCGGACGAGGTCGTGGCCGTCGGCGCGGCCGTCCAGGCGGCCATCATCAAGGGCGAGCTGAAGGACGTCGTGCTGCTGGACGTCACGCCGCTGTCGCTCGGCGTCGAGACGCTCGGCGGCCTGATGACGAAGATCATCGAGCGGAACACCACGATCCCGGCCCGCCGCACGGAGACGTTCAGCACCGCGGAGGACAACCAGTCGGCCGTGGACATCGTCATCCTGCAGGGCGAGCGCGAGCGCGCCGCGGACAACCGGGTGCTCGGCCGGTTCCGGCTGGAGAACATCCGGCCCGCCCCGCGCGGGGTGCCGCAGATCGAGGTCACCTTCGACATCGACGCCAACGGCATATTGAACGTCTCCGCCAAGGACAAGGACACCGGCGCCGAGCAGCGCATCACGATCAGCGAGAGCTCCAACCTGGACAAGAGCGAGATCGACCGGATGATCGCCGATGCGGAGCGGCACCGCAACGAGGACGCGCAGCTTCGTGCCGCGACCGACGCCCGTAACGAGCTGGACTCTGCCGCCTACCAGGTCGAGCGCCGGCTGTCGGAGCTGGGCGACGCGGTCCCGGTGCACGAGAAGGCACGGGCCGAGCAGCTGATCATGGAAGCGCGTCAGGCGATCAAGGAGGAGGTGCCCGTCGACCGGCTGCGCGGCCTGACAGCGGAGCTGCAGCAGGTCTACCACGGCCTCGGCATGACGGCGTCCGCCGCCCAGGCCCAGAGCCAGGCCCAGACCCAGGGGCCGTCTCAGGCCGGGCCCGGCCAGGCCGCCGCCGGCTCCTCGGACGAGGACGTCATCGACGCCGAGTTCACCAGCTCCGAATAGCCCGTGACATGACATGACCGAGCGGAATGAGACACCACCTCCGGAGCCCCGGCAGGCCGTCGAGGAACCCGTTGCGGAGAAGCTCGCCGAGCTGGAGGACCGGTGGCTGCGGGCCGTCGCCGACCTCGACAACCTCCGTAAGCGTGTCGCGCGCGACATGGACCGGCAGCGGATCGAGGAGCGTACGCGTGTCGCGGCCGAGTGGCTGCCGGTGATCGACAACCTCGAGCTCGCGCTGAAGCACGCGGGCGCCGACGCCGACGCGGTGATCGAGGGGGTCCGGGCCGTCCGCGACCAGGCGGTCGGCGTGCTCGCGCGTCTCGGCTTCCCGCGCAGGGACGACGTCGGGACGCGATTCGACCCCGCCAGGCACGAGGCCGTCAGTACGGTCGCCGTCCCGGACGCCGACCCCGGCACCGTCGTCGAGGTCGTACGGCCCGGCTACGGCGACGGCGCGCTGCAACTACGCCCGGCCTCCGTCGTCGTCTCCACGAAAGCCGACGAGTGATGGCGGAGCGCGACTTCTACGAGATCCTGGGCGTGCCGAGAACGGCGGACCAGGACGAGATCCAGCGGGCCTACCGGAAGCTGGCCCGCACCTACCATCCCGACGTCAACAAGGCCCCGGACGCCGAGGACCGCTTCAAGGAAGTCTCGGAGGCGTACGAGGTGCTGTCGGACCCCGGGACGCGGCGGCGGTACGACGCGTTCGGGCCGGACTTCCGCCGGGTGCCCGAGGGCGTCGACCCGGCGGCGTACGCGCGCGCCCGCGCCGGAGCGGGAGCCGGCGCGGGGCCGGGCTGGGCGGGGCCGGGGCCCGCCTGGGCGCGCGGACCCGGCGGGCAGGAAGTCCACTTCACCACCGGCGAGGGCTTCGAGGGCATCGACCTCGAAGACCTGCTCGGTGGCGTCTTCGGCAGGCGCAGGCGCGGCGCGACCGGCCGCGGCTGGGGCCCGGTGCCCGGCGCCGACCAGGAGGCCGAGCTGCCGCTCACGGTGGAGGAGGCCTACCGCGGCGGCCGACGGACCATCACGATCCCCGGCCCGGGAGGCGGACGAACCCTCCAGGTGAACATCCCCCCCGGGGTGACCGACGGCCAGCGGATCCGGCTCGCGGGCCAGGGCGGCGCGGGCAGCGACGGCGCCAGTGCGGGTGACCTCTACCTGATCGCGCGGATCGCCGACCACCCCCGCTACCGCCTGGAAGGGCGCGACATCCACGTCCGCCTCCCGCTGACGCCGTCGGAAGCCGCGCTGGGGGCGACCGTCGCGGTCGACACGCCCGGCGGGGAGGCGAAGGTCAAGGTGCCGCCGGGCACCTCGTCCGGGCGCCGCCTGCGCCTGCGCGGACAGGGCATGCCGAACGCGCGCGGCCGGCCCGGAGACCTGCTGGCCGAGGTCCGGATCATGGTGCCGCCCACGCTCGGCGACGAGGAGCGCCGCCTGTACGAGCAACTGGCCAGGATCTCGGCGTTCAACCCGAGGAGCCCGTCATGACCTATCCACTCGTCCGGCTCGCCCAGGTGGACGTCGGGCACCTGGACCTGGAGTCCTTCTCCCGGGCCACGGGACTGCACCCGGAACTGGTGCGCCGCCTGGTGGCGCTCGGGCTGATAGACGCCTGGACCGGCTTCTCGGGCGGCCTGTGCTTCCCGCCCGCCCAGGTCGCCGCCGTGGGGCGCCTTCAGCGCCTGCACGCGGGGCTCGCCGTCAACTACGCCTCCCTCGGCCTCGTGACGGACCTCCTGGACCGCATCGCGGAGCTGGAGGCGGCTCTGCGCACTAATACGAGATGGACCGGAGACAGATCGTGGACCTGAACCGCCTGACGCAGAAGTCGCAGGAGGCCCTGCACGACGCCCAGACCGCGGCGATCCGCTTCGGACACACCGAGGTCGACGGGGAGCACCTGCTGCTGGCGCTGGTCCGGCAGCCCGACGGGCTCGTCCCGCGCCTGCTGTCCGCCGCCGGCGCCGACCCGGACAAGCTCCGGCTCGAACTGGAGCACGAGCTGGAGCGGCGGCCCCGCGTCACCGGTCCCGGCGCCGCCCCTGGACAGGTCTACGTCACCCAACGGCTGTCGCGGCTGTTCGACGCCGCCGAGCGGGAGGCCGGCCGGCTGAAGGACGAGTACGTGTCGGTCGAGCACCTGCTGATGGCGCTGCTGGACGAGGGCGTCGACAGCGCGGCGGGCCGGCTGCTCAAGGGACACGGGCTGACCCGTGAGCGCTTCCTGCAGGTCCTGACGCAGGCACGCGGGAATCAGCGGGTGACCTCCGCCAATCCGGAGGTCGCCTACGAGGCGCTGGAGAAGTACGGGCGCGACCTCGTCGCCGCGGCGCGGGCGGACAAGCTCGACCCGGTCATCGGGCGGGACGGCGAAATCCGCCGGGTCGTCCAGATCCTGTCTCGCAAGAGCAAGAACAACCCGGTCCTGATCGGCGACCCGGGCGTGGGCAAGACGGCAATCGTGGAGGGCCTCGCGCAGCGCATCGCGCGCGGCGACGTGCCGGAGGGCCTGAAGGACAAGACGATCTTCAGCCTGGACATGGGCGCACTCGTCGCGGGGGCGAAGTACCGCGGCGAGTTCGAGGAGCGTCTGAAGGCCGTGCTCACCGAGGTGACGGCGTCCGAGGGGCACATCCTGCTGTTCGTCGACGAGGTGCATACGGTGGTCGGCGCGGGCGCCGCCGAGGGGGCGATGGACGCCGGCAACATGCTCAAGCCGATGTTGGCCCGCGGCGAGCTGCACATGATCGGCGCGACGACCGTGACGGAGTATCGCAAGCACATCGAGAAGGACGCCGCGCTGGAGCGCCGCTTCCAGCCCGTCTTCGTCGACGAGCCGTCGGTCGAGGATTCCATCTCCATCCTGCGCGGGCTGCGCGAGCGGCTCGAGGTCTTCCACGGCGTGAAGATCCAGGACGGCGCGATCGTCGCCGCGGTCGTGCTGAGCCACCGCTACATCTCCGACCGCTTCCTCCCCGACAAGGCGATCGACCTGGTCGACGAGGCGTGCGCCATGCTCCGCACGGAGATCGACTCGATGCCCGCGGAGCTGGACGAGCTGACCCGCCGGGTGACGCGGCTGGAGATCGAGGAGGCGGCGCTCGCCAAGGAGGACGACCCGGCGAGCCGGGAGCGCCTGGAGACGCTACACAAGGAGCTGGCCGACCTGCGGGCCGAGGCCGACGCCATGCGGGCCCAGTGGGAGGCCGAGCGGCACGCCCTGCGCAAGGTGCAGCAGCTGCGCGAGGAAATCGAGAGCGTACGCCGGGAGGCCGAGCAGGCCGAGCGCATGTACGACCTGAACCGCGCGGCCGAGCTGCGACACGGCAGGCTTCCCGAACTGGAGCGCAGGCTGCGTGCCGCGGAGGAACAGCTGGAGAGCAAGCAGGGCGGGCGCCGGCTGCTGCGCGAAGTGGTGACCGAGGAGGAGATCGCCGGCATCGTGTCGCGGTGGACCGGCATCCCGATCAGCCGCCTGCAGGAGGGCGAGCGGGAGAAGCTGCTACGGCTCGACGAGATCCTGCACCAGCGGGTGATCGGCCAGGACGAGGCCGTGCGGGCGGTCGCCGACGCCATCATCCGGGCGCGCTCGGGGATCAAGGACCCCCGCCGCCCGATCGGGTCGTTCATCTTCCTCGGGCCGACCGGAGTCGGCAAGACCGAGCTGGCCAAGACGCTGGCCGAGGCATTGTTCGACACCGAGGAGAACATCGTCCGCGTCGACATGAGCGAATACCAGGAGCGCCACACCGTCAGCCGCCTCGTCGGCGCCCCGCCCGGGTACGTCGGCTACGAGGAGGGCGGCCAGCTCACCGAGGCCGTGCGGCGCAAGCCCTACTCCGTGGTGCTCTTCGACGAGATCGAGAAGGCACACACGGACGTGTTCAACACCCTGCTGCAGGTGCTGGACGACGGGCGGCTCACCGACGCCCAGGGGCGCACGGTCGACTTCCGCAACACCGTGATCATCATGACGTCCAACATCGGCTCGCACTACCTCAGCGAGAAGGCGGCCCCGTCGGGCGAGATCGACCCGGAGGTGCGCGAGATGGTCATGGCGGAGCTGCGCGCCCGCTTCCGCCCCGAGTTCCTCAACCGCATCGACGACATCGTGCTGTTCAAGCCGCTCACCGAGACCGAGATCGAGCAGATCGTCACGCTGATGTTCAACGACATCAGAGCGCGGCTCGCCGAGCGCAGGATGACGCTCGAGATCAGCCCGGAGGCGGTCCGCCACATCGCCGAGCGCGGGTTCGACCCGATCTACGGAGCCCGCCCGCTGCGGCGTTACCTCGCCCGCGAGGTGGAGACCCGGGTCGCGCGGGCGCTGGTCGCCGGCGACGTCCGCGACGGCGCGACCATCCGGGTGGAACTGTCCGGCGGCGAGATCGTGGTCGCGTACGAGAACCCGGAGGGCTGACCGATGCCGCCGAAGGTCGTGGAGTCGAGCGTCGTCCGGTGCCCGCACTGCGGCCGGAACAACCGCCTGCCCAAGACGGGGGCGGGAGCGCCGCGCTGTGGCGAGTGCCGCGAGTCGCTGCCCTGGGTGGTGGACGCGGGAGACGAGGACTTCGCCCAGGTCGCCGAGGCGGCGCGGATACCGGTCGTCGTCGACTTCTGGGCGTCCTGGTGTGGGCCCTGCCGCATGGTGAGCCCGGCGCTCCAGCAGGTCGCCACCGAGCTGGCCGGGCGGATCAAGCTGGTGAAGGTGAACATCGACGAGGCGCCCGAGACATCGCGGCGCTTCGACGTGCAGGCCGTGCCGACGCTCGTCGTCCTCCGGCTGGGACGGGTCGTGGCCCAACAGGCCGGTGCGGCGCCCGCACCCGTGCTGCGGAAGTGGGTCGGCGATGCGCTGGCCGGATGAGCTCACCGAGTCGCCCGATCTGCAGGGCGCCTACCCCCGGCTGAGCGATGTGCAGATGCGGACTCTGGCCGCCCACGGCGAGCGTCGCCCGGCTCACCGGGACGACGTGCTGTTCGCGGAGGGCGACCCGTGCGCCGCCTTCTTCGTCGTACTGAGCGGCAAGGTGGCGACCGTGAAGGGGTACGGAGTCGACGATCAGGTGATCAGGGTCCACGGCGCGGGCCGGTTCCTGGGCGAGCTCAACGTGCTCACCGGCCAGGCCAGCTTCATAACCGCCGTGGTGGCGGAGGACGGCGAGGTGCTGGCCGTGCCCGTGGACGAGCTCCGCCGGCTGGTCGCCGGCGACGAGATCCTGGGCGACCTCGTCCTGCGCGCCTACCTGATCCGCCGCTCGATGCTCATCGGACTGGGGGCCGGTTTCCGGATCGTGGGCTCCCGCTACTCGCCGGACTGCCGGCGGCTGCGGGAGTTCGCGGCGCGCAACCGGCTGCCGCACCGGTGGATCGACCTGGAGCAGGACGCCGAGGTCGAGCGCTTCCTGCGGCGGATGGGCGTCACCCCGGCGGAGACACCGGTCGTGATCTGGCGCGGCGAGCTGGTGCTGCGCAACCCCACCAACGCGGAGCTGGCCAGGGCGATCGGCCTCCCGGCGCCCAGCGCGCGGGAGACGGTGTGCGACCTGCTCATCGTCGGAGCCGGGCCGGCCGGCCTGGCCGCCGCGGTCTACGGCGCCTCCGAGGGGCTCGCCACGGTCGTCCTCGACAGCGTCGCCCTGGGCGGCCAGGCGGGCACCTCGTCGCGGATCGAGAACTATCTGGGCTTTCCCGCCGGGATCTCCGGTGGCGAGCTGGCCGAGCGGGCGATGATCCAGGCCCGCAAGTTCGGCGCGGAGCTCTGCGTCCCGGCGGAGGCGTGCACGCTGCGAGAGCACGAAGGCCATCACCTCGTCACCCTGAAGGAGGGCACGACGGTCCACGCGCGCACGCTGCTCATCGTGACAGGCGTCCGCTACCGGAGGCTTGACGTGCCGGACCTGGAGAGGTTCGAGGCGACCAGCGTCTACTACGCGGCCACCGCGTTCGAGGCGCAGATGTGCAGCCGGGACCCGGTCGTCGTCGTGGGCGGGGGCAACTCGGCCGGCCAGGCCGCGCTGTTCCTCGCCCACCGCGTCTCCTCCGTCCGCCTGCTCGTACGCGACGGCGAGCTGACCAGGAACATGTCCCGCTACCTGGCGGTCGAGATCGAACAGCACCCCGGCATTCAGGTGATGACGAACACCGAGGTCCGGCGGCTGGTCGGGCGGGAGACGCTCGATGCGGTCGTCGTCGAGCACAACGTCACGGGGGAGCGGTTCACCGTCGAGGCCCGCGCGATGTTCGTCTTCATCGGTGCGGAGCCGTACACCCGATGGCTGGCCGACGAGGTCGCACTCGACTCCCGGGGATACATCTTCACCGGGCTGGACGCCGCTCGTTCCGGCAGGAAGGGCGTGCCGGACTCCGCGGGCCGGCCGTTCCCGCTGGAGACCAGCAGGGCGGGGGTGTTCGCGGCCGGCGACGTGCGGAACGGATCGATCAAACGGGTCGCGTCGGCCGTCGGCGAGGGCGCGATGGCCGTGCGCCTCGTGCACGAACACCTTCAGCCGAGGGGCTGAGCCGCCCACGCGGGGGAGGAAGGGGACTGGCGATGGCAGAAGTGATGGCGGTGCCGAGGTTCGAGCGGTTCTTCAGGACGGCGGCGGGCCTCGACGTCGACAAGGAGGATCTCCGGCGCTACAGCGACTTCGTGAACCAGAAGCTGCACGACCTGCTGGTGATCGGCGAGGCCCACGCGAAGGCGAACGTCCGGGACATCATCGAGCCCTGGGACCTGCCCATCACCAAGGGCCTCCAGGAGAGCATCCACCGGTTCCGCGACCTCGACGAGGACATCGAGCTGAAGCCCATCCTGGAGCAGCTCGCGGCGTTGCCTCCGCTCGACCTGTCCATCGGCGAGGAGGTGAGGGAACGGCTGCCCGAGATCGTCGGCGGGCTGTCGCTGGCGCTGGCGCGCACGTTCACCATCCTCGATCCCGGCCTGAAGAATCCGAGGACCGAGCAGTGGGAACGCGTGATCCGCCTTTTCGAGCTGCTGCTCTAGAAGCGAGGACATCATGAAGGCAGTCGTATACGAGGGACCCCGGCAGGTGGGCGTCAAGGACGTGCCGGACGCGCGGATAGAGATGCCCACCGACGTCCTGGTCCGTGTCACCACGACCAACATCTGCGGCTCCGACCTGCATATGTACGAAGGCCGGACCGACCTGGAGCCGGGCCGTGTCCTCGGCCACGAGAACCTCGGCGAGGTGGTCGAGGTGGGGCCGGGAGTAGTACGCGTCCGCGTCGGCGACATGGTCTGCGTGCCGTTCAACGTCGCGTGCGGCTTCTGCGCCAACTGCGAGAGAGGCCTGACCGCCTTCTGCCTCACCACCAACCCGGAGCCGGGGGTGGACGGGGCCGCTTACGGCTTCGCGGACATGGGCCCGTACAACGGCGGCCAGGCCGAGCTGCTGCGCGTGCCGTTCGGCGACTTCAACTGCCTGGTCCTGCCGGACGACGCGCGGGAGAGGCAGACCGACTACGTCATGCTGGCCGACATCTGGCCCACCGGCTGGCACGCGACCCAGCTCGCCTGTGTGCAGGCCGGCGACTCGGTCGTGATCTACGGGGCAGGGCCGGTCGGCCTGATGGCCGCCTACTCCGCGACGTTCAAGAGCGCGGGCATGGTGATGGTCGTGGACCGCCACCCGGACCGGCTGGCCAAGGCCGAGGAGATCGGGGCGATCCCGATCGACGACTCCAAGACGTCGCCGGTCGACCAGGTCATGGAGCTCACGCATGGCAGGGGCGCCGACCGGGGCTGCGAGTGCGTGGGCTTCCAGGCACACGACCCCCAGGGACACGAGCATCCCAACATGACGCTGAACAACCTCGTCAAGTCGGTGAGGTTCGCCGGGACGATCGGGGTCGTGGGCGTGTTCATCCCTATGGATCCCGGCAGCCCCGACGACCTCTACAAGCAGGGCGAGATCGCCTTCGACTACGGGATGTTCTGGTTCAAGGGCCAGACCATGGGCAACGGTCAGTGCAACGTCAAGAACTACAACCGGCAGCTCTGCACCCTCATCCACGAGGGGAAGGCCCGGCCGTCGTGGGTCGTCTCACACGAGCTGGATCTGGACGACGCGCCCGGCGGCTACGAGCACTTCGACCAGCGGGATGCCGGATGGACCAAGGTTGTCCTGCATCCCGCCGGCATCGGCTGACCCTCTCGTGGCGGCCGCGGGCCTCGCGGTCCGACCGCTGTGGCAGTGAGGGGGACGCGCCATGCGCATGCCGGACGCCCGCTGGCTCAAGCAGAGGCTGCACGACGCCTTCAACAGGCACGATCTGGACGAGGTGATCCAGTGTCACAGTCAGGACGCGGTCCTGGTGACCCCGGCGGGCGTCGCGGAGGGGCATGAGCAGATCGCCTGCTACTACGAAGACCTGTTCAGGGGCTTCCCCGACATGCGCATGACGGTCTGGCACACCGTCCTGGGCACCGATCCGGCGGTGACCGAATGGCTGCTCACCGGCACCCACACCGGGCCCTTCCTACTGCCCGGGGGCCAGGTACTGGAACGAACCGGCCGCCATGTCGCCATCCGAGGCACCAGTACCTGTTCGGTGGGCAACGACAAGATCATCAGTCGCCGGATGTATTTCGACCAGCTGGAGCTCTACACCCAGCTCGGCGGGCGCCTCGTCTTCGACGAGCAGCTGTCGCCGTGTGAGCGGCGAGCGGAGGACTGAGCGGTGCCGTCAGAGGACATGGGCGACATGGTGACGGTCGAGCTGTTCTTCCAGTGCAGGCACGACGTCGTCAGCGAGGAGACCCGGGTTCTGCGGGCCGACTGGGACGCGATGAGCGCGGGCCAGCGCGACGCGTACCTGGCCGACCGCGTCGACGCGCTCGTGTGCGCGAACTCCAGCGCCGGTTGGAGGGAGATCCAGGAGGGATAGCGGCCGGGCGACGGCCCGTCGTGGGAGTGGGTGAGAGCGTGGGCGCGCTGAAGGTGGCTCTCGTGGGGTTGGGCGTGGCGGCCCAGGTCGTGTACCTCCCGCTGCTCGCCAAGCGGCGGGACATCTTCCAGGTGTCCGCCGTGTGCGACCTGGACGGCGACCACGCAGAGACGCTCGGCCGGGAGTTGGGCGTCAGATCCTACGACCGCGCCACGGCCATGGTGGAGGCGGGCGGGTTCGACGCGCTGATCGTCCTCACGCCCGGTTCTCACGGGCCGCTCGTGAAGGCGGCCCTCGCCTGCGGCTGCTGGGTGCTGTGCGAGAAGCCGCTCGCCTACAGCCGGGCCGAGCTTCGCGGCATCCCCGGCGACGCGCGGCTGATGGTGGGTTATGTGAAGCAGTACGATCCGGCCACGCAGCGCCTGCTGTCGACGCTCGGCGAGGCCGGCGGCGCCAGGGCCGTGCGCCGTCTGGACGCCACCGTCCTGCACCCCTCCGAGGAGTCGCAGCTCCTGTTCGCCAGAGCTCGGGTGTCGAGGCCGGCGTCCGAGCGGCTCGCCCCCTACCTGGAAGCCGACAACGAGGCGATCACCCAGGCTCTGGGAACGGTCCCGGAACGGCTGCGGCGCCTCTACTCCCAGGTCTTGCTCGGCGACGTCCGGCACGAGCTGTCCGTCATGCGGCTGCTGGTCGGCTCGCCCGCGACCGTGGACCATGTGTCCGTCTGGCCGGACGACGTCTTCCCGCCCTCGGTCGAGGTGAGCGGGAGACTGCCGGACCCCGCGCGCGGCAGGTACGGCCTGTGCTGGCACCACCTGCCGGACTACCCCGTCTACCGGGAGACGATCGCCGTGCACCACGACCACGGCTCGCTGGAACTGTGCTTCCCGACCCACTACCTGCTGAACGCCCCGACGAGCCTCACCGTCCTGTCGCGGACCGGCACGGCCGAGCGCACGGTCGCCTACCGAGACGTCGCGGAGGCGTACGAGCGGCAACTGGTGGCCTTCCACCGGTTTGCCACTCAGGACGAACCACCGCTCACCGGGCTCGACGGGGCGTTGAAGGACATTGTCACCGCGCAGCGGATCATCCGCCGCCACGCCGAGCAGACGGGGCTCCCCGTCGGCGGCGAATGCGTGGAGTAGGGCGAGTGTGGGCGGTATGGCGACCAGGGACAGCGTCCGCTCCTGGCTCCTGGAGGGGCTTCAGCACGAGGACGTGATGCCCGCCGGGCCCCACGTGGTGGAGGCGCCGCACAGGCGGCATGCCTGGTGGCGGGTCATGTGCCTCACCGGTCTCGACTACTTCTCCACGCTGGGCTACCAGCCGGGGATCGCCGCGCTGGCGGCGGGCCTGCTGTCGCCCGTCGCGACGGTGTTCCTCGTCGCGTTGACGCTGTTCGGCGCGCTGCCGGTCTACCGGCGGGTCGCGGTGGAGAGCCCGCACGGCCAGGGCTCGGTCGCGATGCTGGAGCGGCTCGCCCCGAGGTGGTGGGGCAAGCTGTTCGTCCTGGTGCTGCTCGGGTTCGCGGCCACCGATTTCGTGATCACGATGACGCTGTCGGCGGCCGACGCGACAGCGCACATTCTGGAGAACCCCTTCGTACCGCGTGCCCTCCAGGGGCACCAGCTGGCCGTGACGCTCGGCCTGCTGGCGCTGCTCGGCGCCGTGTTCCTGCTGGGCTTCAGCGAGGCGATCGGCCTCGCCGTCGTCATCGTGGGCGTCTACCTGTCACTCAACGTTGTGGTGGTGACGGTGGCCCTGCTCCATGTCGGCGACCGGCCCGTCCTGGTCGTGGACTGGAAGCAGGCCCTGCTGTCTTCGCACGGCGGGCCGGCGTCGATGGTGCTGCTGTCCCTGCTCGTCATGCCCAAGCTCGCCCTCGGCCTGTCCGGGTTCGAGACCGGGGTGGCCGTCATGCCGTTGATCAAGGGGGACCTGGCGGGACAGATCAGGGGAGCCAAAAGGCTGCTGACGACGGTGGCCCTGGTCATGAGCGTCTTCCTGATCACCAGCAGCTTCGTCACGAGCGTGCTGATCCCGCTGCGGGAGTTCCGGGAGGGCGGCAGGGCCAACGGTCGGGCCCTGGCGTACCTGGCTCACGCCTATCTTGGAAACGGGTTCGGCACGCTGTACGACGCGAGCACGATCGCGATCCTGTGGTTCGCGGGCGCTTCCGCGATGGCAGGCCTGCTCAACCTGGTTCCCCGCTACCTTCCCCGGTACGGCATGGCCCCCGACTGGACGCGGGCGGTCCGGCCGCTTGTCCTGGTCTTCACGGCCGTCGCGTTCGCCATCACCGTGATCTTCCGGGCGAGCGTGACGGCGCAGGGTGGAGCGTACGCCACCGGAGTCCTCGTGCTGATCCTCTCGGCGGCCGTCGCGGTCACGGTCTCGGTCCACCGGCGTCGCAGGCGCGCGGCGACGGCGGCGTACGCGGCCATCGCCCTCGTCTTGACGTACACGCTGGTGGCGAACGTGATCGAGCGGCCGGACGGTGTCAAGATTGCGTCGTTCTTCATCGCGGCCATCGTGGTCACCTCGCTGATCTCCCGAGCGACCCGGTCCACCGAACTGCGGGTCACCCGCGTGGTCCTCGACCCCCTGGCGGAGCGGTTCCTCCACGAGGTGCCCGGCGACGAGGTCCACCTGATCGCCAACGAGCCGCAGCGGCGCGACCGGGCGGAGTACGAGGAGAAGCTGCGTGAGCAGTGGCGCAACCACCGGCTGGATCCCGCCACGCCGGTGCTGTTCGTGGAGGCCACCGTCCCGGACGCGTCGGAGTTCCTGACGGAGCTGCGCGTCCGGGGCGAGGAGCGATACGGGCACCGGATCCTCCGGCTGGAGAGCTCCTCGATCCCGAACGCGCTGGCCGCCCTGCTGCTCTACATCCGGAACCGCTTCCGCAAGCTGCCGCACATCTACTTCCACTGGGCAGAGGAGAATCCCGTCGCCGCGATGCTTCGTTACCTGGTGTTCGGAGTAGGCGACGTCCCGGCGATGACCCGCGAGATCCTGCGGGAGGCCGAGCCGGATCCCGAGCGCCGTCCCCGGGTGCATGTCGGATAGGCCGGCAGGCTTCCGCGTTTGCGCCACCCCGATGGGGGTATCGGCTGCGCGACCGGGGAGGCGAAGCTCATGACGGATCGCCTGTTTTCGGATCGCCGGGACGCGGGCCGGGTGCTCGCGGGACTCCTCGGCCACTACCGTGGGCTGCCCGACGTCGTCGTCCTGGGCCTGCCGCGCGGCGGTGTGCCCGTGGCGTACGAGGTGGCGACGGCGCTGGGTCATCCGCTCGACGTGTTCCTGGTGCGCAAGCTCGGCACGCCCGGCCGCGAGGAGCTCGCCATGGGGGCGATCGCCGGTGGCGGAGTAGTGGTGCTCAATGAGGACGTCACGCGCGCGCTCGCCATACCGTCCGAGACGATCAGGGAGGTCGCTCAGCGGGAGGCCCGCGAGCTGGCGAGATGGGAGCGCGCCTACCGGGGAGAACTCCCCACACCCGAACTGCGCGGCAAGATCGTGATTCTGGTCGACGACGGGCTGGCGACCGGGGCGAGCATGCGTGCGGCGATCCGAGCGGTGCGGCAGCGGGAGCCGGCCGAGATCGTGGTCGCCGTGCCCGCCGTGCCGGAGTCCACCTGCGAAGACCTGTCCGCCCTGGTGGACGAGGTCGTCTGCGCGACCACTCCGACCCCGTTCTTCTCGGTGGGGGAGTTGTACTGGAACTTCGCGCAGACCGCCGACGAGGAGGTGCGCGAGTTGCTCCGCGCGGCGGCCTCGGCGCGGGCGTGGGCCCCGCCCGCCCGCACCGACCTCGCGATCCTGCGCTCGGAGCTCGTGCATACGCGCGACGGCGCGCCCCCGGACGAGGTGTTGTTCCACATCGTGGGCGACGCGCGGTTCGTGCTGATCGGCGAGGCGTCGCACGGCACCCACGAGTTCTACGCGGCGCGCGCCCGCATGACGCGGCGGCTGATTGAGGAGAAGGGCTTCGTCGCCGTGGCCGTGGAGGCCGACTGGCCCGACGCGTACCGGGTGAACCGGTACGTCCGCGGCCGCGGCGACGACGCGACCGCGGAGGAGGCGCTGCGCGGCTTCGCGCGTTTCCCCACGTGGATGTGGCGCAACGCGGACGTCCTCGACTTCCTCGGGTGGCTGCGCGAGCACAACGAGCGGCTGGACGAGCGGGCGCGGGCCGGTTTCTACGGGCTCGACCTCTACAGCCTGCACCGCTCGGCCGATGAGGTCGTCGCCTACCTGGAGAAGGTGGACCCGGGCGCGGCGGAACGGGCCCGCGACCGGTACGCCTGCTTCGACCACAGCGACGGCGACGACGGGCAGGCGTACGGCTTCGCCGCCGCCTTCGGCGCGGGGGAGTCGTGCGAGCGGCGGGTGGTCGACCAGCTCGTCGACCTCCAGCGCAACGCGCTGCGCTACCAGCGGGCGCAGGGGCTGCTCGGCGAGGACGAGTTCTTCCACGCCGAGCGGAACGCGGCGGTCGTGGCCGCCGCCGAGCGGTACTACCGCACGATGTTCGGCGGCCGGGTGTCGTCGTGGAACCTGCGCGACCGGCACATGGCCGACACCCTGTTCGCGCTGGCCGAGCACCTCGGCTGGCAGCGCGGCGAGCCGGCGAGGATCGTGGTGTGGGCGCACAACTCCCACCTCGGCGACGCGCGGGCGACGGAGATGGGCGCGCGCGGCGAGCTCAACCTCGGCCGGCTGGTGCGCGAGCACAATCCGGATGACTGCCGGCTCGTCGGCTTCACCACCTACACCGGCACCGTCACGGCGGCCGGCGACTGGGGCCGCCCGGCCGAGCGGAAGAACGTGCGCCCGGCGCTGCCCGGCTCGGTCGAGGAGCTGTTCCACGAGGCCGGGTACAAGGAGTTCCTGCTCGACTTCGTTCACTCGGTCCGGGCGGCGGACCTGCTGCGCAGGGCGCTGCTTGAACGCGCCATCGGCGTCGTCTACCGCCCGGACACGGAACGGCAGAGCCACTACTTCCAGACCCGGCTGTCCGACCAGTTCGACGCGGTGATCCACATCGACGAGACCGGCGCGCTGGAGCCCCTGGAGCGTATGGCCCGGTGGGAGCGCGGAGAGGTCCCGGAGACCTACCCGGTGGCGGTCTGAGACCCGGACAGCAGGGTTCCAGCAGGCCCACCGTTCGGGGGATGGATCGTATGGCGAACGCATGGACGTTCGAGGGGCAGCCGGCCGCCCTGGGCGCCGGCACCGTAACGCTCGTCGAGGGGAGCTCGTTCTGCGTCTCCTCCTGGAACGGCGACATCCGGCCCGGCGGGCCCCAGGGCGTCTACCACGCCGACACCCGGCTGCTGTCCCGCTGGGAACTGCGGGTGGACGACGCGCCGATCGAGCCGCTCCAGGTGCTGGCGGGCGAGCCGTACCACGCCGCGTTCCTCGGCCGGACGCAGCCGAGGCCGGGGCGCGCGGAGAGCACCCTGATGGTGGTGCGGGACCGGTACGTCGGTGGCGGCCTGCGTGAGGACCTGCTGCTGCGCAACCTTTCCGACGAGTCGGCCGGCTGCGTGGTGGACGTCCACATCGGCTCCGACATCGCCGACCTGTTCGAGGTGAAGATCAACCGTGTTCGGCACGTCCCCGACGTCGACCTGGTGCCCGAGGGGACGAGCCTGCGTGTCTACTCGCTGAGCCGCGCGCGTGGCGCCATGATCAGGACCGCCGACGCGCTGGCCGTTCCCGGGCTGCTCGGCTTCCGCGTGGCCGTGCCGGCCCGGGGGGAGTGGAGGGCGACCCTCCAGGTGAATCCGATCATCGACGGTGAGGAGTCGCAGGCGTGGTTCTCCACGCGCCATCCCGTCGAGCGCGCCGGGCCCGCGGTGCGCCTGGCGGCCTGGCAGCGGCACGGCCCGTACGTGGTCACGGACCATCCCGGGCTGGCCAGGACGCTCCGGCGGTCGAAGGAGGACCTGGGGTCGCTGCGACTGTACGAGCCCGGGCCCCCGGACGAGCCGCCCACGATCGCCGCCGGTGCGCCGTGGTTCATGACGCTGTTCGGCCGCGACTCACTGCTGACCTCATGGATGGCGCTGCCGCTCGACCAGTCGCCGGCGCTCGGCACGCTGCGCCGCCTGGCCAGGCTCCAGGGCACGAAGGTCGACCCGCTGTCGGAGGAGGAGCCCGGGAAGATCCCGCACGAGCTGCGGTTCGGCGCGCGGTCGGGCGTCTCCCCCCACGGCGGTGCCTGCTACTACGGCTCGGTCGACGCCACCCCGCTGTACGTCGTCCTCCTCGCCGAGCTGCGCCGCTGGGGCATCCATCGCGAGGCCGTGGAGGAGCTCATGCCGCACGCCGACGCGGCGCTGTCGTGGATCGGGGAGTACGGCGAGCGCGCGGGCCCGATCGAGGGGTTGCTCTGGTACCGCCGCAAGACCGACAAGGGCCTGGTCAACCAGGGCTGGAAGGACTCCTTCGACGGGGTGAACTTCGCCGACGGAACCCTGGCCCGCGCGCCCATCGCCCTGGCAGAGGCGCAGGGCTACGTCTACGCCGCCTACATCGCGCGCAGCCACTTCGCGCACGAGGCGGGCGACCACGAGACCGAGCGCTGCTACACCGAGCGGGCGTGCTCCCTCCGCCGCATGTTCAACGAGCTCTTCTGGCTTCCGGAGCGGGGCTGTTACGCGGTCGGACTGGACCGCGAGGGCAGGCCGATCGACAGCGTGGCCTCCAACATGGGCCACTGCCTGTGGACCGGCATCGCGGACGAGGACAAGGCCGAGTACGTGGCCTGGCACCTACTGTCGGAGGAGATGTTCACCGGGTTCGGCGTCCGCACAATCGCCTCGTCGATGGGTGCCTACAACCCGATGAGCTACCACAACGGATCGGTGTGGCCGCACGACAACGCCCTGATCGTGTCGGGCCTGATGCGCTACGGGTTCGTCGCCGAGGCACAGCGGGTGGCCATGGGCCTGCTGGACGCGGCGGAGGCGTTCGGCGGGCGGCTCCCTGAGCTCTTCTGCGGGTTCGACAGGAAGGAGTTCCCCGTCCCGGTGCCCTATCCCACGTCGTGCTCCCCCCAGGCGTGGGCGGCGGCGAGCCCCGTCCAGATCACGCGAGCACTGCTGCGCTTCGACCCCTGGATCCCGTACGGCCGGCTGTGGGTGGCCCCGGTGCTGCCGGAGGAGTTCGGCGAGCTGAGGATCACCGGGTTACCGCTGGCCGGTGGCCGAGTCAACCTCGTGGTGTGGGGTAGCGGCGAGACCAAGTTGAGCGGACTGCCCCCGGAGATCGAGGTGCACTGCGCGCCCCGCCCATCGGTCAGCACGCTCGTCGGCCACCACGACCAGTTCTCGAGCGAGCCGTGAACGACGACCCGCCCGCGCGGGACCCGCGGTTCGGGGACCACCCATCGGTCATCCGGTACGCGCGCAACAATCTGGACGTGCGGCTGCTGAAGGTGCTCGCCGCGGCCGAACGCGTGATTCTCTATGTGGTGTCGGCAGTGCTGCTGGCGATCGCGGGCGGCATCGTCATCATGTTGTTCGCCATGGTGGTGCGCGGCGGCGTGGGGTGGACGGAGAAGGTCGTCGTCGTCATCGAGGACCTCCTCCTCGTCCTCATCGTCCTGGAGATCTTCGCCACCGTCCTGACCCATCTGGAGGGCGGCCGGCTGCGGCTCGAGCCGTTCATCATCGTCGGCATCATCGCCGTCGTACGGCACATCATGTCGGTGGTGGTGCGGCTGACCGTGTCGATGACGGCGGCGGAGAGCCGTGAGCAGTTCACCGAGATGGCGGTCTACGCGGGGGTGGCTGTCCTGCTCACTACCGCACTGGCCCTGGCGCGGTGGTCACAGTGGAAGGTTCAGCAGAACCCTGATCCGAAGCTCGGTCCTGTTCAGGGCGATGAGGCCGGGTAAGAGTGCGCCGGGCCGGCCAGGGCGGGCCGGCTTTTCCTGCTCGGTGAGGCGGGGCATCCGCCCGTCCGGATTTCGCCGGGGGGTATGGCGCTCCTTACGCTGGATCAGGGTTTGGCCGGTTTGCCAGGGGTCAGGACTCGGCCGCCTCAATCACGCGTCCTGCTCGTCCCGCCAGCCGCTGGGTTCGGGATGGTAGCCGTAAGCGGCGGCCCGCACCGTCTCCTCGTCCTCCAGCCCAGAACCGATCGTGCCACCGACGGTGGCCAGCGAGCTGATGATCCAGGCCAGGTTCAAATAGGCGGTGAAATCGACCGGCCGATGCAGGTTCCGTTCCAGCATGGATGTGTCGATCAGCAGCGCCGCGACGAGTATCGTTCCGACGAACAGCACCAGATAGGACACCGCGGCGGCCAGGGTTAGGGTGAGGACCGTGCCCAGGTTGAACAGCCGGGCCAGCTCAGCCGGTGTCTCCCGATCCGGTTTCTCCCACAGGTCGTGGCCAACGATCAGCCAGGCCACCAGCCCGAGAAGCATGATCACGGTGAGGCGGAGTCCGCCGAGCGCATCGCCCATCTCCCAAATGGTGTTGGTGGTGAGTGCGAACGCGGCCGTGCCAAAGGCGCCAGCCAGCAGTTTGGACAGGCCCAGCAGGGCGCGCCCCGGGCGGTTGGCCCGGACCATTCCAGTCAGCAGCCGAATCCGGCCGATCAGCCCCGAGGCGACGTAGCCCAGTTCCCCGGCATCGGCCTCGCCAACCACCCGGTGAATGGCGGCAACCTGGCCGGTCAGCTCCGCCGGTGCCCGGCCGTGCGGTGGCACCCGCTCCTGGGAAGCGTCAGCGATGAGCTGGCCCACGAGACCCGGAACGGCCGCGCGAAGCGCTCGCAGTTGGCGCAGCCCCAGCGCGGGCAAGGATACCGTCGCGACTCGGCGCCGGGTGGACGTCTGCGCCACCAGTGGCATCCGCTCGGTGTGCAGCGGCAGGTCGGTCAGGCAGATCGCGACGTCCCACCGGGCCTCGGCACGCCGACGGGCAAGATCGTCGAGCAGTGCTTCAACGCCGCCGTCACGGCGCGGAGCCACTTCACCCCAGCCTTTCCGTACGGTCCACCGCAAATCCCGCCGTCCCGACACTGTTCTGGCAGGTCGAAGCCGTGATCACGAAAGAGTGATCACGGCTTTTCTGTTTCTCGTTTGTTGCTCGGAGGAGTCGTCAGTTGCCGACACCCCGCTGCCTCCCGTTGCCGCAGGCTGCCGCCCTTTCCGAGGCTCCGGAGCCAGTGTGGTCGCCAAGTGTTCAAACCGGCTGGCCGCAACGATTGATAGCAAATGATCTACAATGTAAAGAAAAACTCGCAAATATCTCAGGAACAGGCGTCACAGCCTTGTGCTCAGCGAATATAACTAGCTGCGAGGGTCAAGCGACGAGCGGGAAAGGCGCCAGTGCCTGGGCCGCCTCGATGAAGGCACGGACCGCATCCCAGGCGGTGGTCGAGCTGAAGGGGGTGGATCAGCACATCCCGCAGCTCGATCAGCGACATTGGCCGGCGGGGAAGGCCGTGCCCGACCTCCCTGCCGTCGACGGCGAGGCTGCTGGGCGCGCAGGCGAGCGTTCGGAAGGCGCGCTCGGCGATGTCCAGGGGTGACCGGTCCTGGCCGGCCCTGGCCGGCACTGTCGGATGGATTCGTGCTCATCGGGTTCTCCACGGCGAGAGGGATTTCGCTTCGTCGAACCCGGTTGTAGGAGAGGCCTCTGGCACGGCTCCGGCGCCAATCTCCGACTGCTTCTGGCGCGCCTCTGGCGTTTGGTGGTGCGGCATTTCGAGAGGCGCGCGCCAGAGCGACGCCAGAGGTACGGAGGCGCTCTAACCAGGGGTAACAGCTCACGCCGGAGCGGTGCCGGAGGCCGCTGCTCCACTCGAAGCGCGTATCTGAGTTTTGCCCCGGAACAGAAATGGAAGTAACGAGCACGACCTGGCTTCAGGTCCACCGCCAGCCGGCCTCGGCCGGGCGGGCCCCCTTTCATGAGGGCTCTCTCCGTGCAGGGGGAGGCGCAATGAGGGTTCCGCACTGGCGAGACGACCACGCCACCCTGCACCTCGGCGACGCATGCGAGGTGCTCTCCGAGATGCCCGACCGTCCCGTGGACTGCCTGGTGACCAGCCCGCCCTGCTATGGGCTGCGCGACCACTGCCCGGAGGAGTACGGCCAGGAGCCCACGCCGAACGACTATGTGGAGAACCTCCGCAGCACGTTCGCGGAGGCTCGGCGGGTGCTGGCCAAGGACGGCACCTGCTGACTCAACCTCGACGACGTCTACGCCGCCAACTCCGACGGCTACGCCCGTGGTGCGCCGCCTGACTGCGCCAGGCTGTACTTGCCGACCGGTGGGCAGGGCGTCTGAATGGCGTTGGGCTTCA